>CAZZWY010000172.1:0-7920 GCA_964657785.1 uncultured Acetobacteraceae bacterium | reverse complement strand
CTGGACCGCGCTGCTGCGGGTCCTCGACAGCCTGCGGCCGCCGCCGGTCGGGGCCGTGCTGCTCGACGCCGACCTCGGCCGTGAGCTCGTCCAACGCCGCGACCGGCTCTTCGGGCGGCTCGTCTTCCCGTGGGACGTCAGCCCCGCGCTGACCTCGCTGGCGAGCGAGGTGCGCGAAGCCGGCCTGGCGGCGGTCCGGTCCCCGCTCGCCGACGTCCTGCGCACGGCGGAAGACCTCGCGACGCGGCATGCGCTGCAGCGCAGCCACGTCCTGCCGGGAGGCGTCGACGCGCTCGCGGCGGATCAGCCGGACGCCGTGCGCGACTGCCTCGAAACGCTCGACCGACCCTGATCGTCGCGGCACCGGCGTGACGGCGCCGGCAACCCCGAACGCCTTGGACTTCGGCGCGTCATGGCTTGCAGCGACAATCGCCGCTCGCAGCACGATGCCCATGGAACTCAAGCGCTTCTTTCCCCGTCAGGTCGTCGAATCGAGCGGCAACCGCTGGGACTGGGCGCTCCTGCCGCTGGTGCTGTCGGTGATGGTGCTGCTGGCCTACGGCGGCTCGCAGATGGCGCGGCCCTACCAGATCGGCGAGACGCTGCCGCTGACGCTCGACCCGGTCGTGTTGCCGTACTACCTGATGCGCACGACCTTGCGCATGTTCATCGCGATGGGCATCTCGCTGGTCTTCGCCTGCGGCTTCGCGGTGCTCGCGGCGAAGTACCGGGCCGCCGAGAAGGTGCTGGTGCCGCTGCTCGACATCCTGCAGTCGATCCCGATCCTCGGCTATCTGTCGATCCTGGTGACCTTCTTCATCGCGCTCTTCCCGGGCAACCTCTTCGGCGTCGAGTGCGCCGCCATCTTCACGATCTTCACGTCGCAGGCCTGGAACATGGCGTTTTCCATGTACCAGTCGCTGCGCACCGTGCCGTCCGAGCTGCAGGAGGCTTCGCGCGTGTTCCAGTTGTCCGGCTGGCAGCGCTTCTGGCGCCTCGAGCTGCCGTTCTCGATGCCGGGGCTGCTCTGGAACATGATGATGTCGATGTCGGGCGGCTGGTTCTTCGTCGTCGCGGCCGAGGCGATCTCGGTCTCGAACCAGAACATCAAGCTCCCCGGCGTGGGCAGCTACATCGCGCTCGCGATCGAGCAGAAAGACCTCGGCGCGATCGGCTGGGCGATCTTCGGCATGCTGGTCGGCATCTCGCTCTACGACCAGCTCTTCTTCCGCCCGCTGCTCGCCTGGGCCGACAAGTTCCGCTTCGAGGAAGGCAGCCAGGAGAGCGCGCCGAGCTCGTGGCTGCTCACGTGGCTGCGCCGCACCGACCGCGTCCAGGTGCAGTGGGCCTGGATCATCGCGCGCTTCCAGCGCTCGTTCCAGCTCTTCAAGCGCCAGCACGACGGCACTTCGATCCGGGCCCGCAGCCAGCCGCTGAACACTGGCTGGACCCGCGCCTGGGACGCACTCGTCGCGGCGGCCGTGCTGCTCGCGGTCTGGCAGCTCGTCGCCTTCGTCCACGCCGAGGTCAGCCTGCGCGAGGCGCTGCACGTCTTCGTGCTCGGCTGCTACACGATGCTGCGGGTGCTGGTGCTGATCGCGATCGCCGCGGCGGTCTGGGTGCCGATCGGCATCTGGATCGGCATGAATCCGGTCTGGGCCGGGCGGCTCCAGGCGGTGGCCCAGTTCCTCGCGGCGTTCCCGGTGAACCTCGTCTACCCGCTCGTCGTCCTCGGGATCGTCCACTGGCGACTCAATCCGAGCGTCTGGCTCTCGCCGCTCATGGTGCTCGGCACCCAGTGGTACATCCTCTTCAACGTGATCGCCGGGGCCTCGATGGTGCCGACCGAACTGCGCTACGCGGCGCAGAACCTCGGTCTCTCGGGCTGGCTGCGCTGGCGCCGCTATTTGCTGCCGGCGGTGTTCCCGAGCTTCGTGACCGGCGCGATCACCGCCAGCGGCGGCTCCTGGAACGCGAGCATCGTCGCCGAGTACGTGAGCTGGGGCTCGACGACGCTGCAGGCGCAGGGCCTCGGCAGCTACATCACGCAGGCGACGACGGTCGGCGACTTTCCGCGCGTCGCCCTCGGCATCGGCGTGATGTGCGTCTTCGTGATGGGCATGAACCACTTCGTCTGGCGCCGCCTCTACCGGCTTGCCGAAGACCGGATGCATTTTTGACGGGAGGAACCGGCGCCATGGCCCACGCGATCATCGAGCTGAAGAACGTCGGCAAGTCCTTCAAGTCGGCCGACGGCAGCGCGCGCTCGGTGCTCGAAGGCGTCGACTTCCGCCTCGCCGAGGGCGAGATCGTGTCGCTGCTCGGCCAGTCGGGATCCGGCAAGTCGACGATGCTGCGCATCATGGCCGGGTTGATCCCGGCCGACTCGGGCGAGGTGCGGCTGCGTGACCAGCCGCTCTACGCGCCGGCCCGCGGCGTCAGCATGGTGTTTCAGTCGTTCGCGCTCTTCCCGTGGCTGACGGTGCAGCAGAACGTCGAACTCGGGCTCGAGGCGCGCGGCGTCGCCCCGGCCGAACGCGACAAGCGCGCCGAGGCGGCCATCAAGCTGATCGGCCTGACCGGCTTCGAGGGCGCCCTGCCGCGCGAGCTCTCGGGCGGCATGCGGCAGCGGGTCGGGATCGCGCGGGCGCTCGTCGTCGAGCCCGAGGTGCTGCTGATGGACGAGGCGTTCTCGGCCCTCGACGTGCTGACCGGCGAGCGCCTGCGCGAGGACATCCTCGAACTCTGGACGTCCCGGTCGATGCCGACGAAGGCGATCCTCGTCGTCTCGCACAACATCGAGGAAGCGGTGCTGATGGCCGACCGGGTGCTGATCTTCGCGAGCGACCCGGGCCGCGTGCGCTTCCAGCTCGCGGTGCAACTGCCGCGGCCGCGCAATCCCGAAAGCCAGGAAGTGCGCCAGCTGATCGACGAGGTCTACGCGCTGATGACCGTCGGCAGCGGCCGCGCGGGCCGGAGCAGAGAGGAAGACCCGGGCGAAGCCGCCGGCCTGCAGATCGGCGACCGCCTGCCCGAGGCCGACGTCGGGCGCATGGAAGGCCTGCTCGAGCTGCTGGCGGGCGACCTGTTCAAGGGCCGCGCCGACCTGCCGCAACTCGGCGAGGAAACCGAGCTCACCGACGACGAACTGCTGCCGCTCGCCCAGGCCGTCACCTTGCTCGACCTCGCCAACCTCGCCGACGGCGACCTGCACCTGACGCCGGTCGGCCGCCGCTACGTCGACGGCGAGCACAACCTGCGGCAGAGCCTCTTCGGCCAGCAGCTCCTCGCCCACGTGCCGCTCGCCGCGCACATCCGCCACAGCCTCGAGCAGGAAGAGTCGGGCGAGCTGCCGGAGGAGCCGTTCCTGCGCCTGTTGAGCGAGAGCCTCAATGCCGAGGAAGCCGAACGCGTGCTGCGCACGGCGATCGAGTGGGGCCGGCACGGCGAGGTCTTCGAATACAACTACACGACCGGGCTGATCCACCTGCCCGAGGGCGAAAGCGAGCCGCCGGCATCGGCCTGAACCTGGCGATGGCCCGGCGGCCCCGCCACGCCGCGGCACTTCATCTCGGCCCCTCGAGCTGCTTCAGGCCAGCCAGAGTTCGAACCGGGCGCCCCCGCCCGGGGCGTCGAAAAGCCTGACCCGCCCCGGCCGCTCGGCCGTGCCGTGCGCCTCTGCGACGGCCCGGCAGAGCTCGGTGCCGAGGCCGGTGGCCGCGGCGGCACCCGGATCGTCCGCGCCGAGCCCCGGGCCGTCGTCGGCGACACAGAACACGAGGTAGCCGCCCTCCTGGCGCGCCTCGACGAGCACTTCCGAGCGGGCAAAGCGCCAGGCGTTGTGAAGCGCCGCCTCCAGCGCCGTGCGAACCAGCCGGAAGTCGAAGTACCAGAACGGCGGCGCCTGCGCGCAGTCGCCGATCCGGAGCAACGCAGCACCCTCGGGCCGCGTCACGAGGGCCGGCAGGCTCTCGAGAAAGGCCTGGGGCGATTCGTCGTCGCAATGCGCGCGCATCCGCCCGTCGTCACGGTAGAGCGTCAGGAAGGTGATGAAGCGCTGCCGCATGTCGGCGCACTGCCGGTGCGCTTCACCGGCGCGCACCGCATCGGGCTGGACGACGAGCGCCGCGAGCTGAGCCTCGAGAACCCCCAGCGCATTCTTCAGATCGTGAACGACGAGTGCGGCGAGCTCCGGGCGCACGGCGCGGCGCTCCTTTCGCGCTCAGACCGACGCCGGCGCGGTCAGGCTGCCGACCGTCTCGCGGTAGTAGCGCTGCATCTGCGTGACCCGGTCGTTGGCGGGCATCAGCTTCTCGAGCCGGCCGAGATAGAGACGCACCCGCTCGATCATCGGCGAGTCGACTTCCTTCTTCAGCCGCAACGACATGCAGTTCATCTGCGCGGCCTGCAGCAGCACGGCGGTGTTCTCGGGGAACTCGGCGACGGCGGCCTCGATCGACTTGAGCGCGTCGTCGATCCGGCTCTCGCGAAAGAGGCGCTTGGCTTCGCTGACGCGCGAGGTGATCGCCGCGCTCGCCGCGCCGACGACGAAGTCCATCTGGCTGTCGCGCCCGGTATCGCGCAACGCGTTTCGCACCAGCTGCTTGACGCGCGGGTTCTCGTGGTCGGCGCTCACCGCCTGCTGCAGGAGCTGCAGGCCGGTGTCGACATTGCCGGTCATCAGTTCGGCCTTGGCGACCGCGATGGTGCCGAAATCGGCCCGCACCGAGCGCATCGCGTCGCGGGCGACGCCCGCGGAGGCGCGCGCGCCGGCGGCGTCACCGGTCTTCGCCAGCCCCTGCGCCCGGATCGCCGCGGCGACGCCCTCGTACTTCGGGTTGTTGCGCTGCGCCGGCGCGCTTTCCTTGAGCAGCGCGAGCGCCTTGGCCGGCTCGTCGGTGTCGACGAGGGCCTGCGCGAGCGTCAGGGTGTCCTGCGGCTGCGCCACCACCGAGCCCTTGGTCGCGGCGCAGACCTTGGCCAGGCACTCCTTCGCGACCTCGGCATCGCCGTTGCGGTAGGCGCATTCGCCGACGAGGCGGGTTCGCTTGACCGAGGGCACGGCCGCAGCTGCGTCCTTCAGCGCCCAGAGCGCGCCCTGGGTGTCGCCCTGCGCCTCGAGCGCCTGCGCGACCACGTCGTAGGCATCGACATTGGTCGCGCCGTCCTTCGATTCGATGATCTCGCGCGCCATCGACTTCGCCTCTTCGAAGCGATTGGCCGCCTTGTGCGCGCGGGCCAGGCCGAGCTGGGCCCAGATCAGGCCGGGGCGCTGGTCGAGGGCGGCGCTGTAGACGGCGAGCGCGTCGTCGGGGCGGCCGAGTTGCAGCAGCGCCTGGCCCTTCAGCTGCAGCGCCGCCATCGTCCAGCGGTCCTTGCGGGCGAGCAGCTTGTCGCATTCGGCGATCGCGCCGGCAAGGTCGCCGCGCGAAACCTTTTCGTTCACCGGTAGCAGGGCCTGCCGGCGTTCGATCAGCATCTTCAGCCGGTCTTCGATGTCGCCGGCGGTGATCGGCTTGAGCAGATAGCAGTCGGGCTTGTGCTCGGTCGCCGAGACGACCGACGCATAGCCGTTCTCGGCCGTGACCATGAAGAACAGGCACTCCGCCGGCAGCAGTTGCTGGTCGCGGACGAATTCGAACAGCTGCTGGCCGTCGGTCTTGTGGTTGAGCTGGTAATCGCACAGGACCAGGCCGTACGGCTTGCTGCGGATCAGCCGGATCGCTTCGTCCGCATTCGAGGCCTGATCGACCTTGCCGATGCCGAGCATGCCGAGCTGGCCGCGCAGCGTGGTCTGCTGCGTGGCCATGTCGTCGATGACGAGGGCGGCGATGTTCGAGTACGGAGTGATGCTGGCCATGGGTGCAGGCTTTCGGCCACTGGGTGGATGGCCGAAGCCGGTGGCTCAGTGGATGTCGGCGTCAAGGCGCAGAACTTGAACCGGCGGCGGCGGCCGCCCGCCCCGGCGTCTCAGCGAGCCGGCTTCCGGCCGAGGTGACCGAGGGGCACCACCCCGGCCGCCTTGACCTCGCCGAGCGAGAAGCTGGTGTGCAGGTCCTTCACGTGCGGCAGGTTCAGGAGGATGTCGCGGGCGAAGCGCGAAAAGGCGTCGAGATCCGACGCCATCACCTGCAACTCGAAGGTGCCCGAGCCGGAGATGTAGTGGCACGTCACCACCTCGGGAATGCGGCGGATCGCGTCCTCGAGTTCGCGGGTCGCCGCGGCGGCGTTGCGGTCGGCATCGACCCTGACGAACGCCAGCACGCCGAGGCCGATCTTGCGACGGTCGATCTCGGCGCGGTAGCCGGTGATGACGCCCTGCTCCTCGAGCCGGCGCACGCGGCGCCACGTCGGTGCCGCGGACAGGCCGATGCGCGCCGAGAGTTCGGCGTTGGAGAGCCGGGCGTCGGCCTGCAGCTCGTGCAGGATGGCGAGGTCGTAGCGGTCGAGTTCGTCGGCATCGAGCGCGCCCGAATCGCTCGCGGCAGCGTCTGCCGAAGGCCTCATGGTTTTCCCGGAAACGATTGCTTTCGGCATTTTTGTGTACTTTCGGGCCCACCGACCGCAAGATTGTTGCCCGGATCGGCCGAACGGAGGTCGAGTTAGAAAGGACTGAAATCCTTCCGGTGCCTAAACTCGCAGCAGCCTTTTTGCGCCGGAGCCCGAACCATGAACGCCCCCCTGCCCGAATCGATCCGCAAGGCGATCGAGACCGTGTCGCTCGACGACAAATACGTGCTCGACAGCGGCCGCGCGCTGATGAGCGGCGTTCAGGCGCTGGTGCGCCTGCCGATGCTGCAGAAGGCGCGCGACCGGGCCGCGGGCCTGAACACCGGCGGCTTCATCAGCGGCTATCGCGGCTCGCCGCTCGGCGGCTACGACCAGGCGCTCTGGCAGGCGAAGAAGCACCTGGCCGCGCACGACATCGTTTTCCAGCCCGGCGTCAACGAGGAGCTCGCGGCGACCGCCGTCTGGGGCACGCAGCAGCTCGACCTGTACCCGCAAAGCAGGAAATTCGACGGCGTGTTCGGCATCTGGTACGGCAAGGGGCCGGGAGTCGACCGCTGCTCGGACGTCTTCAAGCACGCCAACATGGCCGGGACGTCGAAGCACGGCGGCGTCATCGCGCTCGCCGGGGACGACCACATCGCCAAGAGCAGCACCGCGGCGCACCAGAGCGACCACATCTTCAAGGCCTGCGGCCTGCCGGTGTTCTTCCCGACGAGCGTGCAGGACATCCTCGACATGGGCCTGCACGCGCTGGCGATGAGCCGCTTCGCCGGCGTCTGGTCGGGCATGAAGACGATCCAGGAGATCGTCGAGTCGACGGCCACCGTCGCGGTGGACCCGGACCGGGTCGAGATCGTGATCCCGACCGACTTCCAGATGCCCGAGGGCGGCGTGCACATGCGCTGGCCGGACGCGCCGCTCGAGCAGGAAGCGCGGCTGATGGACTTCAAGTGGTACGCGGCACTCGCCTACGTGCGCGCCAACAAGCTCAACCACAACGTCATCGCCGGGCCCGCCGACCGCTTCGGCCTGATCGCCTCCGGCAAGGCCTACAACGACACCCGCCAGGCGCTGCACGACCTCGGGCTCCCGGATGCGGAGTGCCGGCGCCTCGGCATCCGGCTGCACAAGGTCAACGTCGTCTGGCCGCTCGAGGCGACGATCACGCGCGACTTCGCGCAGGGCTTGCAGGAAATCCTGGTGGTCGAGGAGAAGCGCCAGGTCATCGAATACCAGTTGAAGGAGGAGCTCTACAACTGGCGCGCCGACGTCCGGCCGACCGTGCTCGGCAAGTTCGACGAGACCGAGGGCGACGAGAGCGGTGGCGAATGGAGCCAGCCGAACCCGAGCAAGAACTGGCTGCTGCGGGCGCAGGCCGACCTCACCCCGGCGCTCATCGCCCGGGCGATC
>CAZZWY010000171.1:0-8099 GCA_964657785.1 uncultured Acetobacteraceae bacterium | reverse complement strand
TGCTCGCCTGGGTCGGTCGGCGCCGGCGCCGCCATTCTCGCTAGGGAAAGCCCCCGCAACCGCAGCGTTCGCTTGCCCGAACAATGCCTTGGTACCGCGCCCACAGCGGTGAGTCGATCGAATCTTGTCAGGAGAGCCCGTGAACGTTCCCATTTCTTTGACCGTCAACGGCAAGTCCGTGAATGTCAGCGTCGACCCCCGCACCTTGCTCGTGCAGCTGCTGCGCGAAAATCTCCAGCTGACCGGCACCCACGTCGGCTGCGACACCGCCCAGTGCGGTGCCTGCACCGTTCACCTGAACGGCAGGGCGATCAAGTCGTGCTCGATGCTGGCGGCGCAGGTCCAGGGCGGCACCATCACGACGATCGAAGGGCTCGCCCAGGAGGGCGCGATGCATCCGATGCAGGAGGCTTTCCGTGAATGCCACGGCCTGCAATGCGGCTTCTGCACGCCCGGCATGGTGATGTCGAGCGTGCAACTGCTCGCCGACAAGCCCAACGCGAGTGAAGCCGAGATTCGCGAGGCGCTCGACGGCAACATCTGTCGCTGCACCGGCTACCAGAACATCGTCAAGTCGATCCAGTTCTGCCAGTCGGGGGCGAAGGCCGGCGCGGCGGCAGGCGCTGCCGCGTAGGAGCCGCCGCCATGACCGATCTCTCGAACCCGCCGCTTTCCGCCCTCGGCCCGATCGGGCTGCCGATCCGTCGTCGCGAGGACGAGCGCTTCCTGACCGGCGCCGGGCAGTACACCGACGACGTCGCGATGCACGGCCAGACCTTCGCCGCGTTCCTGCGCTCGCCCTACGCCCACGCCCGCATCCGGTCGATCGATCTCGACGCGGCACGTGCGGCGCCCGGGGTGGTGCAAATCTTCACCGGCCCCGATCTGGCCGAAGCGAAGGTCGGCGGCCTGCCCTGCGGCTGGCTGATCCACAGCAAGGACGGCTCGCCGATGAAGGAGCCGCCGCATCCGGTGCTGGCGCAGGGCAAGGTGCGGCACGTCGGCGACCAGATCGCGATGGTCGTTGCCGAGACCTACCTTCAGGCGAAGGACGCGGCCGAGCTGATCGTCGTCGACTACGAGGAACTGCCGGCGGTGATCGACATCACGCAGGCCGACGGGCATGCCGGCGCGGTCCATGACGAGGTCGCGAACAACGTCTGCTACGACTGGGGCCACGGCAGCAAGGACGCGGTCGATGCCGCCTTTGCGACCGCCGCCCACGTCAGCTCGCTCGACATTGTCAACAACCGGCTGATTCCGAACGCGATGGAGCCGCGTGCGGCCAACGCGGTCTACACGAAGCACGACGAGAGCTACACCCTCTACGTCGCGAACCAGAACCCGCACGTCGAGCGCCTCCTGATGTGCGCCTTCGTCCTCGGGTTGCCCGAGTCGAAAGTCCGGGTGATCGCGCCCGACGTCGGCGGCGGGTTCGGCTCGAAGATCTTTCTCTACCCGGAAGAGACGGCGCTGGTCTGGGCGGCCAAGCGGGTCGGGCGGCCGATCAAATGGACCGCCGAGCGCAGCGAATCCTTCCTGACCGACGCGCACGGCCGCGACCATGTCACGAAGGTCGAGCTCGCCATGGATGCGAACGGCATGTTCCTCGCGCTTCGCGTCAAGACCATCGCGAACATGGGAGCGTACCTCTCGACGTTCGCGTCGAGCGTGCCGACGATCCTCTACGCGACGCTGCTCGCGGGCCAGTACAAGACGCCGGCGATCTACGCCGAGGTCAAGGCGGTGTTCACCAACACCGCGCCGGTCGACGCGTACCGGGGCGCCGGCCGACCGGAGGCCACCTACGTCGTCGAACGCATCGTCGAGCAGGCGGCGCGCGACATGTCGATGGACCCGGCGGCGATCCGCCGCCAGAACTTCATCACCGAGTTCCCGTACGCGACGCCGGTCGGTCTCACCTACGACATCGGCGACTATGCGGCGCATCTCGACAAGGCGATCCAGATGGCCGATGTCGCCGGCTATCCGGCGCGCAAGGCGGCTTCGGAAGCACGGGGCCGCAAGCGCGGGCTGGGCTATTCGTGCTACATCGAGGCCTGCGGGCTCGCGCCGTCGAACATCGCCGGCGCGCTCGGCGCCCGGGCCGGTCTGTTCGAGGCCGGCGAGGTGCGGGTTCACCCGACCGGCACGGTCACCGTCTTCACCGGCTCGCACAGCCATGGCCAGGGGCACGAGACGACCTTCGCGCAAGTCGTCGCGGCCAAGCTCGGCATCCCGATCGAGAACGTCGAGATCGTCCACGGCGACACCGGCCGCGTGCCCTTCGGCATGGGCACCTACGGCAGCCGTTCGCTCTCGGTCGGCGGCACGGCGATCGTCAAGGCGGTCGACAAGATCATCGCCAAGGGCAAGAAGATCGCCGCGCACCTGCTCGAAGCGGCCGACACCGACATCGAGTTCGCGAACGGCGAATTCACCGTGGCCGGCACCGACCGCAAGGTGCCGTTCGGCTCCGTTTCGCTGACGGCCTACGTGCCGCACAACTACCCGCTCGAGACGCTCGAACCCGGCCTGAACGAAAACGCCTTCTACGATCCGACCAACTTCACCTACCCGTCGGGCACGTACATCTGCGAGCTCGAGGTCGATCCCGAGACCGGCACGGTGAAGATCGAGCAGTTCGTCGCCGTCGACGACTTCGGCAACATCGTCAACCCGATGATCGTCGAAGGCCAGGTGCAAGGCGGCATCGCCCAGGGCCTCGGCCAGGCGATGATGGAGGGCTGCGCCTACGACGACACGACCGGCCAGCTGCTGACCGGCTCGTTCATGGACTATGCGATGCCGCGCGCGAGCGATGTGCCGACACTGACGATCAGCAACGTCGTCACGCCGTGCACCCATAACCCGCTGGGCGTCAAGGGCTGCGGCGAAGCCGGTGCGATCGGCTCCCCGCCGGCCTACATCAATGCCTTGACCGATGCGCTCGGCGTGCGCGACATCGCGATGCCGGCGACGACCGAGCGCGTCTGGCGCGCCGCCCGGCAATCTGCCTGAACCTCGCAGGAATCTTCACATGTATGCATTCGAATACAAGCGCCCGCAGGCGCTCGCCGACGCGACCGCCGGCGGCGACTCGCGCTTCCTGGCCGGTGGCCAGAGCCTGATCCAGGCGATGAAATTGCGCCTGTCGTCGTCCGAGGCGCTGGTCGATCTGGGAGCGATTCCCGAGTTGCGGGCGATCAGGGTCGAA
This sequence comes from uncultured Acetobacteraceae bacterium, assembly GCA_964657785.1. Lineage (GTDB taxonomy): Bacteria > Pseudomonadota > Gammaproteobacteria > Burkholderiales > Burkholderiaceae_C > LMDS01. Next base: position 4,882 of record CAZZWY010000171.1, on the reverse strand, counting down.
GGTGGCAAGCTCGTGATCGGCGCCATGGCAACGCATGCGTCGGTCGCGTCGTCGGCCGACGTCAGGCGCCTCTGCCCGGGCCTCGCGGCGCTCGCCGAAGGCATCGGCGACCCGATGGTGCGCAACATGGGCACGATCGGCGGCTCGGTCGCCAACGCCGACCCGGCGGCCTGCTACCCGGCGGGCGTGCTGGCCTTGGACGCCACGATCCACACCACATCGCGCACGATCGCGGCCGACTCGTTCTTCACCGGCCTCTACGAAACTGCGCTCGAGGCGGGCGAGCTGATCACCGCGGTCAGCTTCCCGGCGCTGAAGACCGCCGCGTATCTCAAGTACAAGCAACCGGCGTCGCGTTTCGCGCTGATCGGCGTGTGCGTCGCCAAGGGCCCTGCCGGCGTGCGCGTCGGCGTGACGGGAGCCAAGGGCCACGCCTTTCGCGCGACCGAAATCGAGGCGGCGCTCGACAAGAGCTTCAGCCCCGAGGCGGCGAAGGCGGTGAAGATGCCGACCACCGACATCAACAGCGACATGCACGGCAGCGCCGAGTACCGTGCGGCGATGATCAGCGTGATCGCGTCGCGCGCGGTCACCGCGGCGCTCGCGCATTGATCGGTCCCTGCCCGCCGGGGCCGGGCAAGGCTGTCGCGCTCGGGCGGCGGGGCCGTCGCGTCGTCGTCGCCCGCTCCTGTCGTGTGCCCGCGGCCGGGCGTCGGTAACATCCCGGCATGCCTGCAACCGCCGTTCCCGATTCGGTCGATGCCGTCGTCGCGCTGCTCGCGACCGAACAGTACGTCTGCGACCGGCGCCTCGCCACCGCCCTGTTCCTCAGCCTGAAGCTGCGACGGCCCTTGTTCCTGGAGGGGGAACCGGGCGTGGGCAAGACCGAACTCGCGAAGACGCTCGCCCAGGCACTTTCGACGAAGCTGCTGCGCGTCCAGTGCTACGAGGGCCTCGACATCGCGCAGACGGCCTACGAATGGAACGTCGCCCGGCAGATGATCGAAATCCGTCTCGCCGAGGCAGCGCACGCGGTCCAGGGCGCCGGTGATCGCGAGCGGCTGACCGCGAGCCTCTATGCCCGCGACATGCTGATCGAGCGTCCCCTGCTGCAGGCCTTGACGCAAGCCCAGTCGCCGGTGCTGCTGATCGACGAACTCGACCGCGCCGACGAGCCGTTCGACGCCTTCCTGCTCGAGGTGCTGGCCGAGAACCAGCTGACGATTCCGGAGTTCGGCACCGTCAAGGCGCTGGCAGCACCGATCACGATCATCACCAGCAACCGGACGCGCGAAGTCCATGACGCGCTCAAGCGCCGCTGCCTCTACCACTGGGTCGACTTTCCGAGCGTGGAGCGCGAACTCGACATCGTCCGGCTGAAAGCTCCCGGTGCTTCGGAGCGGCTCTCGTTGCAGGTGGTCGAATTCGTGCAGCGCATGCGCACACTCGACCTGTTCAAGGCGCCCGGCGTCGCCGAGACGATCGACTGGATCAACGCCCTGGTCGCGCTCGACACCATCGCGCTCGACCCGGTGACGGTACAGGACACGCTCGGCGTGCTGCTCAAGTATCAGGACGACATCGTCAAGCTGCAAAGCGGCGATACCGCCAAGCTGCTGGCCGAGTTGAAGGCACGGGCGTTGCTCGAGTGATGGCGTCTGGGCTCAAGCGCATCGGGCCGCGTCAGGCCGCCCTCCGCGGCTCGGCAGGGTCGCGTGGCGTGCCCGCAGGGCGGGAGGCGACATGATTTCCGAGAACATCGTTCACTTCGCCCGCATCCTGCGCAACGCGGGAATGCCGATCGGGCCGGACCGCGTCCTCGCGGCGATGGCCGCGGTGGCGCAGGTCGGGATCGAGCGGCGCGAGGACGTCCACGCGGCGCTCGGTGCGGTCATGCTCGACCGACACGAGCAGCAAACCCTCTTCGATGCCGCCTTCGACGCCTTCTGGCGTGATCCGAAGCTGCTCGAACAGATGATGTACCTGCTGCTGCCGAAGATCAGTGGGCGCGGCGAGAAGCACGCCGCACCGCGCGCCAACCGCCTGGCCGAGGCGCTCGCGCCGCCGCGCCCGGCACGCGCGGCCAATCCCGCCAACCAGACAGCGCCCGAAGAACTCAAGTTCGACACCACCTTCACCTTCTCGGACCGCGAGCGTCTGCAGCAGGCCGATTTCGAGAGCATGTCGACGGCCGAGTTCGAGCTCGCGAAGAAGATCGCCGAAGAGTTGCCGCTGCCGGTGCAACCGGTCCGGCGTCGCCGTCATGAGCGCGCGAGCCGCGGCACGCTCGACCTGCGGGCGACGATGCAGCGGATGGCGCGCCAGCCGGAGACGCTCGCCCCGGCCTTCACCCGGACGCGCACCGAGCTGCCGACGCTCGTCGTGCTGCTCGACATTTCCGGTTCGATGGAACGTTACGCACGCTTGCTGCTTCACTATGTTCATGGGCTGACGCGGCGGCACCTCAAGGTCCACACCCTTGTCTTCGGCACCCGGCTCACCAACATCACGCGGAGCCTCCGGCACCGCGACCCGGATGTGGCGCTGAGCCTGGCCGATGCGCAGGTCCAGGACTGGAAGGGCGGCACGCGAATCGCCTCGTGCCTCGACGATTTCAACCGGACCTGGGCACGCCGTCTGCTGGCGTCGAACGCTGCCGTCCTGCTGATGACCGATGGCCTCGACCGCGATGAGCACGGCGACCTGGCGCGCGCGGCGGCACGGATGCGTCGCCTCGCGCATCAGATCGTCTGGCTCAATCCGCTGCTGCGCTTCGAGGGCTTCGAGCCGAGGGCCGCCGGCGTGCGCGCCTTGCTGCCGCATGTCGACCGGTTCCTGCCGGTTCACAATCTCGCCAGCCTGGCCGATCTCGCCCGCGCGTTGCGCCGGCCGGTCGTCCGCATTCCTTCACTTCTGAATTGATGACCCCCTCCCATGGAACTTCAAGGCGAACGACTTATCCCGGCCACGGTCGAGCAGACCTGGGCGGCCCTCAACGACCCTTCGGTGCTGAAGGCCTGCATCGCCGGCTGCGAATCGGTCGAGCGCACGGGTGAGGATGCGTTCTCGGCCGTCGTCGCCTTGAAGGTCGGCCCGGTCAGCGCGCGTTTCAAGGGCAACCTGAAGATGACGAACATCACCGCACCGACCGGCTACACGATCAACTTCGACGGGCAGGGCGGCATCGCCGGCTTCGGCAAGGGCTCGGCGGATGTCGCGCTGACGCCGGAAGGCGGCAGCACCCGGCTGGCCTATCACGCCCGTGCGAGCGTCGGCGGCAAGATGGCGCAGATCGGCTCGCGCCTGATCGACGCGACGGCCGCCAAGCTCACCGAAGACTTCTTCAAGGCCTTCGAAGCGAACCTGAAGGCGAGCTATGCGGCCGCGGAACCCGCGCAAGCTGCTTCGACGCAGCTCGCCCAGCCTGCGGCGCAGCTGCCCGCGGCCGTGGGCCAGGGCGACATGAAGAAGCTCGGCTGGCTGATCGGTGCGGTCGTCGTGCTGGCCGGCATCTATGTGATGCTGCAGAAGTAGCGCCTTCCACGGAAACCGATCGTCATGGACAGCCTCGATCTCCAGGTACTGGCCCAGGCACGCGAGTGGTTCGCCGCCGGCCGCAAGGTCTGGCTCGTCACGGTGCTCGAGACCTGGGGCTCGGCGCCGCGCCCGCCCGGGGCGCTGCTGTGCCTGCGCGACGACGGTCTGGTGGCCGGCTCGGTCTCGGGCGGCTGCGTCGAGGACGACCTGATCGAGCGGCTGCGCCATGGCGAGCGGGTCGGCAAGCCCTCCGTGATCACTTATGGCGTGACCAAGGAAGAGGCCGCGCGCTTCGGCCTGCCGTGCGGCGGCAACCTGCGCCTGGTGCAGGAGCCGCTGCAGTCGGTCGCCTGGATCGACGAGGTGATCCAGCGCACCGCCGCGCACGAGCTGGTGGCGCGACGGCTCGACCTCGAGACCGGTGCGGTCAGCGTCGAGCGTGCGGTGCGGGGCGACGCCTTCGATTTCGACGGCAAGCACCTGCGCGCCTTGTTCGGCCCGCGCTGGCGGCTGCTGATCATCGGCGCGGGACAGCTCTCGCGGGCGGTCGCGCAGATGGCGCTCACGCTCGACTTCGAGGTCATCTGCTGCGATCCGCGCGAGGAATACAACCTCACCTGGGACGTGCCGAACACGCAATTTTCCAAGGCGATGCCCGACGACCTGGTGATCGAACTCCAGCTCGACCCGCACAGCGCCGTCGTCGCCGTCACCCACGACCCGAAGCTCGACGACCTGGCGCTGCTCGAGGCGCTGAAGTCGACCGCGTTCTACATCGGCGCACTCGGCTCGCGCGGCAACACCGCCAAGCGCCGCGAGCGACTGGCGCTGTTCGATCTGACACCGGCCGAGATCGAGCGGCTGCACGGCCCGATCGGGCTCGACATCGGCGCGAAGACGCCGGCGGAAATTGCGGTCGCGATCGTTGCGGAGATCATCGCGGTGAAGAACGGCGTGACGCTCACGCAGAAGAAGGAAGGCTCGTCGATGCCCCAGCCGAGCACCGGTCTGGCGGTCTGAAAAGCTGTGAACGAACCCGCCGGTCCACCGGGTCACAGCTGGAACCCGATCCAGAGCACCAGCCCGTCGGCCACATCGCTGATGAAGTTCGGCCGCTTCGGCAGCCACCGGCCGGCGCTGGCCCGCTCGTGCTCGAACCAGGCGTCGCAGGCCTGCACGGTCGCGGGCGCGTGGAAGGCGATCATCAGCTCGTAATTGAGAAAGAGGCTGCGGCTGTCGAGATTGGCCGATCCTGCCAGGGCGAGCTGGTCGTCGACGACGACGAGCTTGGCGTGCAGCATCTGCGGCGCGAGCCAGATCCGGCCCCCCGCGGTCGCGAGCGAAC
>CAZZWY010000170.1:0-8153 GCA_964657785.1 uncultured Acetobacteraceae bacterium | reverse complement strand
GTCGTTGCGGCGTCGGCGGCGGACCAGCCGCCGCCGGTCGCGGTGATGAGCGCGACGCTCGCTTCGAGCTGGCGCTCGCGCAGCTGCACGGCGCCCCGCTGGTTGGTGAGCGAGAGCTGCTGCGCCGTGACGACCGAGAGGTAGCTCGTCGTGCCGGCGCGGTACTGCGCCAGCGTCAGGCGTTCGGCCAGGCGAGCCGCCTCGACGGCCTGATCCTGCAACGCCGCTTCCCGGTCGAGGATGCGCAGCGCCGCGAGGTTGTCCTCCACCTGCTGGAAGCCGGTCAGCACCGCTTCCTTGTACTGGGCGACGGTCGCGTCGTAGGCGGCCACCGCCTGGGCATCCCGGGCCCGGCGCAGGCCGCCGTCGAACACCGTCTGGGCGAGCGCGGCGCCGAGCGACCAGACCCGGTTCGGCGCGCTGAAGAGGCCGCCGATCATGCCGGCGCCGAAGCCGCCGCTCGCGCTCAGGGTCACGCTCGGGTAGAAGGCCGCGCGGGCGACGCCGATCTGTGCGTTCGCGGCGGCCACCTGTCGTTCCGCCGCGGCGATGTCGGGCCGGCGTTCGAGCAGGGCCGAGGGCAGGCCGACGGGGGTGGCCGGCACCTCGAGCGGCGGCCCGTCCGGCGCGGGGTCGATGGCCGCGAGGCTGAACGCCGCCGGCGAGCGCCCGGTGAGGATCGCGATGGCGTGTTCCAGCTGGCTGCGCGTCACGCCGAGGTCCGCGCCTGCCGCCTGGGCCGTCGCGAGCTGGCTCTCGGCGAGCGCCACGTCCGAGCGCAGCGCCACGCCGACGCGGTACTGCGCCCGGGTCAGTTCGAGCGATCGGGTGTAGGCCGCGGTCGTGGCGGCATAGAGCGCGACGAGCTGATCGGTGCTGCGCAGCTGCAGGTAGTCCTGCACCAGGCTCGCCTGGAGGCTGAGGCGGGTCGCGGCGAGGGTGTCGGCGCTGGCCTCGGCGGAGGCGTCACCCGCCTCGACGGCGCGCCGCAGCGCCCCCCAGAAATCGGGCTGCCAGCTCGCGTCGAGACCCGCGCTGAGGCTCGTGGCATCGCGCAGGCCATTGCCGTTGGCGGTCCGCGCCCGGCTCGCGCCGAGGTTCACGCCGAGCGTCGGCGACAGCGCGGCCCGGGCTTCGTCGGCGAGCGCGCGGGCCTGGCGGTACTGCGCCTCGGCGACACGCAGCGACTGGTTCGCCCGGTCGGCGTCGTCGAGCAGGCCGTTCAGGACCGGGTCGCGGTAGGTCGTCCACCAGGCCCCCGACGTGTCGGCGGGCTGCGGCTCGGCGGTTTTCCAGGTGCCGGATTCCTTGAACGCCGTGGGCACGTCGTCCGGCACCGGCCGAACGTAGTCGGGCCCGACGGCGCAGGCCGAGAGCAGCACCGAGGCCGCCAGGGCGGGCCAACGGGGAGACGAAATCATGCACAGACGGACCGTCGGAGCGCAAGGCGATGCCGCACTGTACGCAGCGGGCCGGGGCGGCGCGCTGTCGGGAAACTGACATTTCTGTCAGGAAGGCTCCGCGGCGGTCGACGCGTCGGCAGCGGGCGCCCGCAGGTACTTGAAGGTGCCGACCGCCGTCGCGAGCAGCAGTTCGCCGTCCATCCGGACTTCGCCGCGCGCGAAATAGATGCTGCGCCCCTGGCGCTCGAGCACGCCGCGGGCGACGAGCAGGCGGCCCGGGCCGCTCGCGATGAACTGCGTCGTCAAGGTCAGCGTCAGGCTGTGTGCCGCCGGCACGCCGGGCGCGGTGTAGAGCCCCGCATAGCCCGCCACCGCGTCGAGCAGGGTGCAGAGCACGCCGCCCTGCACCCTGCCCGTCCGGTTGCCGAGCGACTGCGCGGTCTCGAGCACCATCTCGGCGTGGCCGGGAGACCAGGCACTCAGCCGCACGCCGAGCCGTTCGAGGAACGGGTTGTCGAGGGCCTGCGGGTCGGCGTCGCGCACAGGTTCTCCGGGTGTCAGGCCGGCTTCTTCGCCACGTAGCCGAGCATCGCCTTGACCTCGAGGAACTCCCCGAACGCATGCTCGCCCCACTCGCGGCCGTTGCCCGACTGCTTGAAGCCGCCGAACGGCGCGTTCAGGTCGACCGCGGCGCTGTTGATGTTGACCTGGCCGGCACGCAGGCGCGACGCCACCTGGCGCGTCTTCTCCGGGTCGCCGCCCGAGACGTACGCGGCCAGGCCGTAGGGCGTGTCGTTGGCGATCGCGACGGCCTCGTCGACGGTGGCGTAGCCGAGGATCGCGAGCACCGGGCCGAAGATTTCCTCGCGGGCGACGGTCATCGAGTTGTTCACGTGGCCGAGGATCGTCGGCTTGACGTAGTAGCCGGTCTCGAGCCCCGCCGGCTTGCCGAGCCCGCCGGCCACCACCGTCGCGCCTTCCTCGATGCCCTTGGCGATCAGCGTCTGGATCTTGTCCCACTGCCCGGCAGAGATCACCGGCCCGAGCGCCGCGCCGCTCGCCGGGTCGCCGACGGTCGTCGCCTCGGCGGCCGCCTTCGCGAACCCGAGCGCTTCGTCCAGGCGCGAATTCGGCACCAGCATGCGCGTCGGCGCGTTGCACGACTGGCCGGAGTTGCCCATCACGTTGCGCACGCCCGAGGTCACGGCGCGCTTCAGGTCGGCGTCTTCCAGGATGATGTTGGGCGACTTGCCGCCGAGCTCCTGGTGGACGCGCTTGACGGTCGGGGCGGCGTTGCGAGCGACCTCGATGCCCGCACGCGTCGACCCGGTGAAGGACACCATGTCGACTTCCGGGTGGCTCGAGAGCGCGGCGCCGACGGTCGGGCCGTCGCCGTTGACGAGGTTGAAGACGCCCGCCGGCACGCCCGCGGCCTCGAGAATCTCGGTCCAGACCTGGGCCGAGAACGGCGCGATCTCCGACGGCTTGAGCACCATCGTGCAACCGACCGCGAGCGCCGGCGCGACCTTGCAGGCGATCTGGTTGACCGGCCAGTTCCAGGGCGTGATGAAGGCGCAGACGCCGATCGGCTCCTTCACGACCAGCGTCGTGCCGCGCTCCTCGGAAAAAGCGTAGCGGCGCAGCACGCCGAGCGCGGTCTGCAGGTGGCCGATGCCCATCGCGGCCTGCGCGTCCCTGGCGAGCGCGGCGGGCGCGCCCATTTCCTCGGTGATCGCGGCGGCCATGTCGGCGTAACGCAGCTTGTATTCGGCAATGATGCGTTCGAGCAGTGCCGCGCGCTCGTCGACCGTCGTCTGCGAATAGCGGGCGAACGCCGCGCGCGCCGCCTTCACGGCCGCATCCACGTCGGCCGCCGACCCCATCGAGATGTGCCCCGCCACGGTCTCGGTCGCGGGGTTGATGACGTCGATCTGCCGGGGGCTGGCGGGGGCGACCCAACGGCCGTCGATGTAGAACTTCAGGTAGTCGCGCATGGCGGTCTTCTCCGGGTGATCAAGCGCGGGATCGTCGCATTTTTAAGGGGTGCGGGCCGGCGCGGTGCGGGCAAGCCCGGATCGAGGCGCGGGTTCGACCGGCGCTCGGGTGCTCAGGCGGTCGCGAGCTCAACCGTCCGCGCCGACACGTTGCCACCTTCGATCAGCAGCTCGCCGACCGAGATCGGCAGCCGGAAGCGTCGCGGCCCGGCGCTGCCCGGGTTGACGTGGAGCACGTCGCCGCGCTGCTCGACGAGCGGACGGTGCGAGTGCCCGCTCACCACGACGCGCAGGTCCATCGGTGCGGCGTCGAGGCGGAATTGCGCCAGGTCGTGCAGCAGGAGGATGCGCACGCCGCCGAGCCGAAGCTCCTCGATGTCGCGCAGGCCCTCGGCCCAGTCGCCCCGGTCGTTGTTGCCGCGGACGGCCGTCAGCGGCGCGAGCTCGGCGAGCGCCGCGAGGACCGAGGGGCCGCAGAGGTCGCCCGCGTGCAGGAGGTGGTCGCTGCCGCGCAGGAAGTGGGTCGCCTGCGGCCGCAGCAGGTCGTGCGTGTCCGAGATCAGGCCGATGCGCATGGCAGTCTGCGCCGGCGTCAGCCGTTGCCTCCGAACACGAGCGTGAACAGAAACACCGTCGGGGGGACGACGATCAGGGTCAGGACCCCGATCATCAGCAGGTGACCTCCGCCGATGCCCGGCACCAGCACCGCATAGGCGGGGTCGTTCGGGTCGACCGACGCGACGACCGTCGACCCGACCGGGCAGGCCGCGACGATGCTTTCGGCGGTGCCGCGGTCGCGGGAGATCGTGATCCCGAGGGACCGGCGATGGCTGGTGTAGGCCCGTCCCTCGAACACATAGGCGTAGTCGATCCGTGGCACCCAGTTCTTGCCGCCGATGACGACCCGCGCTGCGGTGACGGTTGCGGAAACGGTGGGCCAGGAGCGGCTGCGCCGGCCCCGGCGCCGGGCCCAGGCGATGTAGAACAGCAACCCGGCAATGGCCGCGAAATCGAGGAGCATCGGGATCACCAGCGACATCGGTTCCTCATTTCTTGCGATGAAAGCGCAGGCCGTGCGGACGAGCAGGCGGGCCCGGCTCAGCCGCCGCCGGCATCGAGCCCGGCCAGTTGCCGCGCCTGCGCGAGCCGCGGGCTGCTCTGGGCTTGCCCGGCCAACTCGGCGAGCGCCGCCCGGCCCGCAGCGGCCGAGTCGGCGCTGCGCCCGAGCGCGGCCAGCGTTTCGGCTCGCCGCAGGTTCGACTCGGCGTGCTCCACTTCCGACGGAAAGGCCGGCGGCGGTACGGCCGTATCGGCTTGCGTGAGGGCGCGGGCGGCATCGGTTGGGTCCCCCAGCCGCGCCGCAGCCACCGCGACGAGCTCGGCGGCGACACGCCAGGCGCGCCCGGCGGTCGCCTGCTGCTGCGCCAGCATCGCGAGCAGGGCGCGCGCCGTCTCGCGGGCGCGGGCGGGCTCGCCGTTCTCGAGCAGCACCCCGGCGTGCAGCTCGAGCAGCTGGATCCAGCGCGCGGTGGGTCGGTCCTTGTCGGGGCAGTTGCGGCGCATGGCTTCGACGAGGTCGAGCGCCTCGCGCTGGCGGGCGGACCCGCGACCTGCCAGCGTCAGCGCCCGCACCTTCCACGCCAGCAGCAGCTCGTTGGCGCGCAAGGACGCCGGCGTCAGCAAGTCCGAGGTGTCGAAGGCCGACCCGGCGGCGGCGGACGCGACGTCACCGGCGAGCCAGGCGGCTTCCAGCCGCCGCATGCGCAGCTGGCGCTCGGCGAACGGCGTCATGCCGCCGGGCGCTGCGACGAGCCATGCGGCCTCATCGGAGAGCAAGGCCGCAGCGCGGTCGTAGCCGCCCTGCCGCGCCACCGCGCTCGCCACCCGGCCGAGGGATTCGACGCTCTTCTCGCTGCCGCGGCCCTCTTCGTGGAGATAGATCGCGAGCATCTTGCGCCAGGCGGTTTCGGCGTCGGGCTGCAGGCCGTTGTCGGACAGCGCGGCGCCGAGGTACCAGAGGCCGAGCGCCTGCTGGTCCGGGTCGGCGGTGCCCGAGGCCACCATGCCGTCGTGCGCCTGGCGTGCATATCGCAATGAGCGGGCATCGTCGAAATGCGACCAGAAGATCGCCAGCTGCATCAGGTTCTCGAAGCGGTAGTAGTCCGTCGGGAAGAGCCGAAGCGCGACCGCCTCGGCGCGCGTCAGCACCGCCTCGGCCTCTTCCCGCCGGCCGCGTGCGACCAGCGTGCGGCCCAGGTCGGAGGCCAGGTTGAGCCGGGACGATTCGGTTCGCAGGTCGTTCGTGCCGGGTTCCCAGGCCACGCCCGCGCGGCGCATCGCCTCGCTCGCCTCGAACCTGCCGAGGCGGGCGAGGTTGCGGCCGAGCGTGAGGTAGGCGTCGATGATGCGGAAGGCGGGCGCCCGGTGCGCCTTCAACGCTGCCAGGTAGTCCTGGCCGACCGCGAGCGATGCGTCGATCTGGTTGTTGTAGTTGAGCTGGAGCATCACCGCCTCGAGCTGCGCCTCGCGGCCTTCGGGCTGGTCCTTCATCCGCGGCGCCATGGCCTGCAGGACGTCCTCCAGCGCCGCGGTCACGAGGTTTCGGCGCTCGACCCCGCCGTCCGGCTGCGCGCGCAGGACCGACAGACGCATCATCGCCTCGACGTAGAGGTCGCGCACCGCCGCCTGCCGGGTCACCTCTGCGGAGGCCAGCCGCTCCTGTCGGCCGGCGATCCGTGCCTGCCAGAGCGCGAGCGCGCTGCCCGCCACGATGGAGGCCATCAGCGCCGAGCTCATCGCCACCGCGAGACGATGGCGGCGGGCGAACTTCGCCGCCCGGTAGCGCCTGCTGTCGGGCCGGGCCTCGACCGGCTCGCCGCGCAGGTGGCGCGCCAGATCCTGCGCGAAGGCCTCCACGCTCGGGTAGCGCTCGCCGACCTCCTTCTTCAGCGCACGGTTGAGGATGGCGTCGAGATCGCCGCGCAGTGCCTTGCGCAGCGCCGGCGACTCGGCCGCGTCGCTCGCGAGCCGGGGCTCCACGGCCGCGATCGCTTCCTCCATCTCCGCCGCGCTGCCGCGCTTGAGCCGGTAGGGACGCGCCTCGGCCAGCAGCAGGTAGGCGACGACGCCCAGGCTGTAGACGTCGCTGGCCGTGCCGAGCGGCTCGCCCCGAACCTGCTCGGGGCTGGCGTAGTCGAGCGTCAGCGCGCGACCTGAGAGCTCGGTCAGCAGGGTGCGGCGCGTGCTGCGGCCCTCCAGCAGCTTGGCGATGCCGAAGTCGAGCAGCTTCACCTGGCCCTCGTCGGTGACGAGGATGTTCTCCGGCTTCAGGTCGCGGTGCACGACCAGACGAGCGTGCGCATGGGCGGTCGCCGCACACACCTGTTGCAGCAGCGCGAGGCGTTCGCGCAGGGGCAGGCTGCGACCTGCGCAATACGCGTCGATCGGCTCGCCCTGCACGTATTCCATCGCCAGGAAGGGCCGGCCGTGCGCATCGATGCCGGCGTCGTACAGCCGGGCGATGTGCGGATGTTCCAGGCCGGCGAGGATCTCGCGCTCGCGCGCCAGCCGCTCGGCGAACGCACCACCCCAGACGATGCGCGGCAGCTTCAGCGCGACGCGGCGGTTCATCAGCCCGTCGGCGCGTTCGGCGAGCCACACCGTGCCCATGCCGCCCTGGCCGATCTCGCTGATCAGGCGGTAGGCACCGACCTGCGCACCCGCCTCGGGCTGGCCGGTTGCGGCCGCCGCCGCGTCGACGGGCAACCGGGGCAGCCGTTCGAGGAAGTCGCCGGTTTCGACGACGGCGTGGTGCTCGAGCAGCGCACGCAGCGCCTCCATGTGGGTCGCGCGCTCGCCCGAGAGGCCGGCGAGCCAGCTCGCGTGTGCCGAGGCCGGCAGATTCAGGGCTTCGTCGAGCAGGGCGCTCAGCTGCTGCCAGCCGGTGGCGAACGCCGCAAGGGGCGTCATGCCTGCGCCTCGTCGTCTCCGCGCCGGCTCACTGGACGACCCTTGCGCCGCGCGCTCCGGACTTCGCCCGAGGCTCCAAAGGGGCCGTTTCGTGGCCCCTGGCGGCCCGGCGGGCTCATGTCCGCAGGGCATGCGCCAGCAGCAGGCGCGCCTTGTCCCAGTCGCGGGTGACGGTGCGGGTCGACAGGCCGAGCGCCTCCGCGATCTCGGCGTCTTCCATGCCGCCGAAGTAGCGCATCTCGACGACCCGCGCCAGCCGCGCATCGATGCGTGCCAGCTCTTCGAGCGCCGCATGCACGTCGAGGATCTCGGCCGCCGCGCTCGCGTTCGGCAGCGATTCGATCGCCGCGGTATCGAGCGTCACCTGCTCGGCATCGCCGCCGCGCCGGTCGGTGCGCGCCTGGCGCGCCGCATCGACGACGATGGAGCGCATCACCGTGGCCGAATAGGCGAGGAAGTGCATGCGGTCGGCCGGCGTCAGGCTCTCGCGCGCCACGAATTTCATGTAGCACTCGTTGACGAGCGCCGTCGTCTCGATCAGGCCGTCGCGGGCGCTGCGCGAGAGGCGCCGGTGCGCGATCTGCCGCAGGTCCGGGTAGAGCAGCTCGAAAATTCGGTCGAACGCTGCGCGGTCGCCGTCGCGTGCGCGTTGGATCAACAGCGTTACTTCTCCCATACCAACGTTCGGCCCGAGTCAGACGACGGACCGGCAATGGTACGTGCAGACGCGCGTGCGAACGTCCTCGCAGACGTGCGTGCGGACGTAAGTGCGGACACAGGTGCGGAC
>CAZZWY010000169.1:0-8165 GCA_964657785.1 uncultured Acetobacteraceae bacterium | reverse complement strand
CGTTGTTCATCAATTCAACCCGACGAGACCGTCTTCATGACCAACCCCTCCGCGCAGCGCCTGACGCTCCACAGCATCAGGATCAGGGTCCTGTCGGTCCCGCTTCGGCGCCCGATCGTCTCGAATCCGACGGTCGGCCAATACACCCACTGGCCCTTCATCCTGCTCGACCTGACGACGAACGAAGGCATCGTCGGCAAGAGCTACCTCGAGCCCTACGTCGCGAGCTCGGCGAGCTACATCGTGCCGGCGATCCGCGCCATCGAAGAGGCTCTGCGCGGCAAGCCGCTGGCGCCGCTCGATGCCTATAAAACCGCGACGCAGGCCCTGCATCTTTCCGGCAAGCAAGGCATCGGCCTGGTCGCGACCTCCGGCGTCGACATGGCCGTCTGGGACGCGCTGTCGAAGGCGGCGAACCAGCCGCTCGCGCAGTACCTCGGCGCCAGCTGCGGCCCGGTTCGGGCCTACAACACCAATGGCCTCTGGTTGCTGCCTGCCGCCCAGCTCAAGGACGAAGCCCTGTCGCTGGTCGAGGAGGGCAAGTTCAGCGCGATCAAGATGCGACTCGGGCGCGTCGACTTCCGGGCGGATGTGGAGGCGCTCGACACGGTGCGAAGCGCGGTCGGCAGCGGCGTTCGAATCATGACCGACTTCAATCAGGCGCTCGACCTCGGCGAGGCGCTGGTGCGCCTGCACGCGCTCGATGGCGAAGGGCTGCAGTGGTTCGAGGAGCCGATCGCCTATGACCACTTCGCCGGCTGCGCGCAGCTGGCGCGCGAGCTGAAGACGCCGATCCAGATCGGCGAGAACATCTACGGTCCGCGGAGCTTCTACGACGCCGTGCGTGCGAACGCAGCGGACCTGTACATGCCCGACCTGATGCGGATCGGCGGCGTGACCGGCTTCATGCGGTGCGCGGCGATCGCGGGTGCGGCGGGCATTCCGCTGTCGAGCCATCTCTATCCGGAAGTCTCGGCGCATCTGCTGCGGGCGTCCGAATCCGCGCACTGGCTCGAGTGGCGCGACTGGGCGCACCCGTTCGTTGCCGAGCCGTTCGTCGTGCAGGACGGCTTCGTCCACGTGCCGGACCGGCCGGGCAGCGGCCTGGACTGGGACGAGGCGGCGGCCGCGTCGATGACGATTCACGCCGAGTAAACACGCTTTCCGCGGGACGCGCCTAAAGTCGCGAGGCAGGAGACCCCCATGACCGACCTTTCAGCAGAATTCAAGGCACTCGCCGAGTACCGCCCGACCCACAAGGTGCGCTTCGTCACCGCCGCCAGCCTGTTCGATGGGCACGACGCCGCCATCAACATCATGCGCCGTATCCTGCAGGGCATGGGAACCGAGGTCGTGCACCTGGGGCACAACCGCTCGGTCGATGAAGTCGTGACCGCGGCGCTCCAGGAAGATGCCCAGGGCATCGCGATCAGTTCGTATCAGGGCGGCCACGTCGAGTATTTCAAGTACATGGTCGAGCTGCTGCGGCAGCGCGGCGGCGCGCACATCCAGGTGTTCGGCGGCGGGGGCGGCGTGATCGTTCCGAGCGAGATCGCCGAGCTGCAGGCCTTCGGCGTGACGCGGATCTACACGCCCGAGGACGGCCAGCGCATGGGGCTGGCCGGCATGATCGGCGAGATGGTGATGCGTTGCGATCACGACCTCTCGGTGCATGCGCCCACCGAGTTGTCGGCGATCCGCGGCCACGCCGAGCAGCACTGGCGCGCCCTGGCCCAGCTCATCACCGCGCTCGAGAACGGCAAGGCGAGCGAGGCGCTCAAGGCGTCCTTGCATGCGGCCGCCGCCGAGGCGAAGACGCCGGTGCTCGGCATCACCGGCACCGGCGGCGCGGGCAAGTCGAGCCTCACCGACGAACTGATCCGCCGGTTGCGGCTCGATCAGGACGATCGCCTGCGCATCGCGGTCATCTCGATCGACCCGAGCCGGCGCAAGAGCGGGGGCGCCTTGCTCGGCGACCGCATCCGCATGAACGCCATCGCGCCTTGGCGCAACGGTCAACGTGTCTTCATGCGCAGCCTGGCGACGCGTGACTTCGGCAGCGAGATCAGCCGGGCGCTCCCGGATGTGCTGGCCGCCGCAAAAGCCGCCGGATTCGACCTGATCATCGTCGAGACCTCCGGCATCGGCCAGGGCGACGCGGCGATCGTTCCGCTCGTCGACGTGCCGATGTACGTCATGACCCCTGAGTTCGGCGCCGCGAGCCAGCTCGAGAAGATCGACATGCTCGACTTCGCCGAGTTCGTCGCGATCAACAAGTTCGATCGCAAGGGCTCGGCGGACGCGCTCCGCGACGTGGCCAAGCAGGTGCAGCGCAACCAGCTCGCGTGGCACCTCGCCAACGAGCAGATGCCGGTGTTCGGCACGATGGCCAGCCGCTTCAACGACGACGGCGTGACGGCCCTCTACCAGGCGCTCCTGCCGCGCCTCGTCGAGCTCGGCCTGCAGGCCCGGGACGGCGTGCTGCCGGTCGCGAAGACGCGCCACAGCACGCACCAGGTGCCGATCGTGCCGGGCGCGCGGGCCCGGTACCTGGCCGACATCGCCGACGCGGTGCGCGCGTACGCGAAGCGCGCGGTGACGCAATCCCGACTCGCACGCGAGGTGCAGCAACTGCGGGCATCGGCTGCGATGCTGGCGTCCGAATCGGCCGACGGCGGTTTCCCCGAGGCGGCAAGAAAGCTCGCCGACAGTCGCGAAGCGCAACTCGGACCCGAAGAGCGGAAGATGCTCTCGATGTGGCCCCGGATGCAGGAGGCCTACGCCGGAGACGAGTACGTCGTCAAGATCCGTGACAAGGAGATCCGCACCTCGCTGGTCCACACCACGCTCTCCGGCTCCAAGATCCGCAAGGTGGCCTTGCCGCGCTACGAGGACCACGGCGAGATCCTCAAGTGGCTGATGCTCGACAACGTGCCCGGATCGTTCCCCTTCACGGCGGGCACCTTCGCCTTCAAGCGCGAGGGCGAGGACCCGACGCGCATGTTCGCGGGCGAGGGCGATGCGTTCCGGACCAACACGCGCTTCAAGCTGCTGAGCTCGGGCATGGCCGCCAAGCGGCTCTCCACCGCGTTCGACTCGGTGACGCTGTACGGCAACGACCCGGCGGTGCGCCCGGACATCTCCGGCAAGGTCGGCAATTCGGGCGTGAGCATCGCGACGCTCGACGACATGAAGGTGCTGTACGGCGGGTTCGACCTGACGAACCCGGCCACCAGCGTGAGCATGACGATCAACGGCCCCGCGCCGACCATCCTCGCGATGTTCATGAACACCGCGATCGATCAGAACCTGGAGAAGTTCGAGACCGACAACGGCCGCGAGCCGACGGCCGACGAAGCGCAGAAGATCGTCGCGTGGACGAAGGAGAACGTCCGCGGCACGGTGCAGGCCGATATCCTGAAAGAGGATCAGGGGCAGAACACCTGCATCTTCAGCACCGAATTCAGCCTGAAGGTGATGGGCGACATCGCCGAGTACTTCGTGCATCACAAGGTGCGCAATTTCTATTCGGTGAGCATCTCGGGCTATCACATCGCCGAGGCGGGGGCGAACCCGATTTCGCAGCTCGCGTTCACCCTGAGCAACGGCTTCACGTTCGTCGAGGCGTATCTCGCCCGCGGGATGCACGTCGACGATTTCGCGCCGAACCTGAGCTTCTTCTTCAGCAACGGGATGGACCCCGAGTACACCGTGCTGGGACGCGTCGCGCGCCGGATCTGGGCAGTGGCGATGCGCGACCGCTACGGCGCCAACGAGCGCAGCCAGAAGCTGAAATACCACGTGCAGACGTCCGGCCGGTCGCTGCACGCACAGGAAATCCAGTTCAACGACATCCGCACGACCTTGCAGGCACTGATCGCCATCTACGACAACTGCAATTCGCTGCACACGAATGCGTTCGACGAGGCGATCACGACGCCGACCGAAGAGTCGGTGCGTCGCGCGATGGCGATTCAATTGATCATCAACCGCGAGTGGGGTCTGGCGAAGAACGAGAACCCGAACCAGGGGGCCTTCATCATCGACGAGCTGACCGACATGGTCGAGCGCGCCGTGCTGGACGAGTTCGAGAAGATCGCCGAGCGAGGGGGTGTGCTCGGGGCGATGGAGACCGGCTACCAACGCGGCAAGATCCAGGAAGAGTCGATGCACTACGAGATGCTCAAGCACACCGGCGAGTACCCGATCGTCGGCGTCAACACTTTCCGCAATCCGCATGGCGACCCGGTCGCCGACATCCTCGAGCTCGCGCGCTCGACCGACGACGAGAAGCAGAGCCAGTTGAAGCGGCTCGCCGACTTCCAGGCCCGCCACGCCGACGAATCGCCGGCGATGCTGCAGCGATTGCGCAATGCGGTGATCGCGAACGCGAATGTCTTCGAAGTGCTGATGGACGCCGTGCGTTGCTGCTCGCTCGGGCAGATCACGAACGCGCTGTTCGAAGTCGGGGGGCAGTACCGGCGCAGCATGTGAGGCCGATGGTCTCGTCGCGGGGAGAACCGAGCAGGTCTGTCGAAGCGTGCGTGAACGGGCGGCTCGGCTCGGTGAGCGGCTCGAGTGCGCTTTCGAACGGGCCAGGCACTGCGGCCTGGAGAAGGCGGCCATCGAGCGAACTCACGAGACGTTCGTCGACATCTGCCGCCACGAGGTCGACGCCTCCGATGGCGAGGCCTGGAGATCACTCGCAACCCGGGCGCGCGAACGCGTGCTTCAGGCAACACATTCACCGAACGAGGAGAACACCATGCCCGACATGAACATCGCCTGCCATTGCGGCCAGGTCAAGATCAAGCTGTCCGGCGAGCCGATTGCCGACCTGTACTGCCACTGCGGCGACTGTCAGCGCATCGCCGGCGGTGGCTACGTGCCGTATTCGGTCTATCCGCATGCCGGCGTCGAAGTCATCGAGGGCAAGACGTTCAAGTGGGCGCTGAGGGACAACCAGCGGACCCGCTGCGCCAGTTGCGGCACCTACCTGTTCGGCGACCCCGTCGGCAAGGGCGTGCACGGCATCAGCGCCTACCTGCTGCCGCCCGGCGTCTTCAAGCCCCAGCTGCACATCATGTGCATGGACGCGCTGTTGCCGGTGAAGGACGGCCTGCCGCACTTCGCCGGCTTTCCGGCCAACCTCGGCGGAAGCGACGAGAAGGTCGACTGGTAGGGGAGGGCGGCCAATCCCCGCGGCGTCGACTTGGCGAAGAAGGCAACCGCGGTGCCGATGGGACCGTCGCCGCGCCGATCTGCACGAAGCGGATGGGCGCTCCATGGCCGGCTGCCGTATCCGGGAGGTCGTCATGCGGCCTCCAGGTAGGGCTCCCACGCGTCGACCGATACCGTGAGGCCGAGTGCCGCATCGGACCACAAATCGACGGCCTCGAAGACAACCGTGTAGAGCCACTGTGGCTGCTCACCCAGGCCCTGGGCGTGAGCATCGGCGAACACATGCATGCCATGCGCACGTTCGATGAATCCGCACTTGCCGCGTACATACGCCGGCAGCCGCGTGTGGTTATTCATCGCACCGGAATGCGCCTTGACCCGATCGCCTTTCTGCCAGCGAGGCAGCGCGGTGGCGGGACGTGCGGTCGGCGCGCCCTTGGCCAGCACCGACGTCACGTCAGCGGCGGTCAGTACGCGAGCCACTGGCACCGGCGGCCGCAACGAACTCGCTGCGGCGATCTCGGCGTCGTCGAGCATGCCGCGCTGCCTCAACAGCTTCTCCAGGGCGGCGACCCAGATCTCGTAGTAGCTCAGCAGGGCGTAGTCGGGCAGCGTCTCGCGCGCTGCGCGGCTCATGTCGATGTTCCAAGCGCCGGTGGCTCCCATCGCCAGTGTCAGCGCGAGGGCGCGGGGCTCCCATGCGGCGTGGAAGCGCACGTCTTCCGGCTCGGGCAGGACGGCCCCGTGACCGAGTTGGCCGCCGAGATCGGCGTGGGTGACGTAACTCATGGCCCGGGTTTCATGGCGAGGCCGGTGCCGATCATCGAGTCGCGCGTGACCAACGATGCCAGCGCCTGCTCGTCCATCGATTCGGTGCCGGCGGGCCGTTCCGGCAGCACCAGGTAGCGCAGTTCGGCGGTCGAGTCCCAGACCCTGATGTCGGTGCTGTCGGGCAGCACGACGCCGAAATCGGCGAGCACGCCGCGGGCGTCGCGAACCGCGCGCGAGCGGTACGCTGCACTCTTGTACCAGGTGGGCGGTAAGCCCAGCACGGGCCAGGGGTAGCAACTGCACAGAGTGCAGACGACCAGGTTGTGACGAGTCGGGGTGTTGGCCACCGCCTGCATGTGCTCTCCCTGGCGGCCGGCGTACCCGAGCGACGCGATGGCGGCACTCGCATCGTCCAATAGCCAGGCGCGGAACGCCCCGTCGATCCAGGCGCGGGCGACGACGCGGGCCCCGTTGCGCGGCCCGACGCGGGTCTGGTAGGTGTCGATCAACCGATCCAGCGCAGCCGGGTCGATATAGCCCTTCTGCGTGAGCACACTTTCGAGCGCGCGCAATCGCAGCTCCATCTCGCCGAGAGTGCGGTCATCATCGCGATGGTTGCGGTCTTGCTCGCTCATGGCGCGATGATAGAGCTGCGCACTCGCTCGGACGCACGGCGTCTGAACCCCTCTGACGCCAGCGGCCTCGACGGTCGCCAGTCGGTTGGGTCGGGCCCACAGCCCCCTGCATCGCATCACCCTGCTCGAATCCTTTTACGCGGGGTCAGCGGGAGCAATGGCCGGATCGGGCGACGATTTCCGTTCTACCGGTACCGCTTTCGCTTTATCCAGGATGTCGCATCATGACTTCGGTTCCGCTCGCCCCCGCCTGCAGTCGATTCGCTCGCAAGGCAACGGTCGTGGCGGTCGGATGTCTCGCGACGATCGGGCTCGCCGACGCCGCGAGGGCCGACTGCGCACCCGTCCTCGCGGCGTATGCAAACGCCGAGGCGACGAAGCGCTACGCGGTCTACGAGGTCGACGCGCTCGGCGAGAGGAAGTCGGCCGCGGCGATCGCCGACGGCTTCCGGATCCGCAACCACGAACAGGGCGACGACTACACGGCGATCGCCCTGTGGATCGACCGCTCGACGGCGCTACCGCTGTTCCACGGGTTGGGCAGCGATGCCGGCGTCGGCTGGAAGCACGGTGCAGACGTCGTTCCGCCGACGCCGGTCCGGAACTGATGCGCGACATGGCCGAGCCATCCCGCGGCGCCCAGCGCTGGACGTTCGTCACGCCGACGCTGCTCGGCGACTCGACGACGACGTTCGAACTCCGCGACGACGCGCTGGTCTACACCTCGGACGACCCGTTCGACAGCGCGATCACGATCCCGTGGAACGAGATCCGCGAGGGCGCGACCGCCACCCTGGAGACCGGCAACGGCGGCGGGCCGGACCGACCGAACTGGGCCGCGAACCGGCTCGAATGGCTGGTGCTGTCGACCGTCGACGGCCGCTTCGTGATGCGCCGGTTGCCGGTCGCCGAAGGTCGGCAAGCGGAACGCGGAGCCGCACGCGACGCGATCGTCCTGGCCGTCCGCGGGCGCCTGGCTTCACGCTGGGGCGGCGAGCGGCTGGCGCTGGCGGACGCCCAGCGCCGCGCCGGGGGCACCGTCAGCCGGGCCGAGGCCTGGATGATGCTGATCTGCGTCGTCGTCGGCTTCGTCGTGCTCGCGATCGCCACGCTCGTCGCACTCGCGCTGCTGCTGACGCCACCCGTCCTCGCCGCCGCGTCCGTCGCCGCCGGGCTGTGGCTGTTTCGGCACGGCACTGCGTTGGCGCGCGGAGCGGCGCTCGCGGCCGACCTCCCGGTGATGGGGACCGCCGGGGCGGTCGATGCCGCGGCGACGCGCGGCGTCGTCCACGTCGCTGGAACCGTCGTCGCCGACACGGCGACGACCACGGCCGTCAGCGGCGTCCCGGCGGTGTGGTGGGACGCGGCGGTGTATCTCGTCGGCCGAGACGCCGGCGTCGACGAATGGAGTCAGGTGGCCGGCCGCCACGGCGGGACGATCGGCACGGTGGCGCTCGAGGACGGCGGCGCCCGGATTCCCGTGTGGCTCGACGGCGCCGAGCTCATCCTGGCCAAGCGTTTCTGGCGCTCGGGGACCGACGCGCTGCCCGCCGCCGGTCACGCCCTGCTCGCGGAACT
>CAZZWY010000168.1:0-8181 GCA_964657785.1 uncultured Acetobacteraceae bacterium | reverse complement strand
TGCGGCGCCTGCCACACGGCACGCGATGCGCTCGGGGCCGAGCGTGGCGGCCGCAGCTACCTCGGCGGCGCGATGGTCGACGGCTGGGAAGCGCCGGCGCTCACGGCGCTCTCCCGCGCACCCGTGCCCTGGACCGAAGCCGCCCTCTTCGACTACCTGCGCCATGGGCACACGCCGCTGCACGGCAACGCCAGCGGCCCGATGGCGCCGGTGGTGCAGCAGCTCGCCCAGCTGCCCGAGGCCGACGTCCGAGCGATGGCGCACTACCTCGTCTCGTTCAACGTCGCGGCGACCGACGAGGCCGCCGTGGCGGCGTCACGAATGGCGCAGAGCCGCGCTCTGGACAGTGCCCGGAACGATGCGCTGAACGGGCCCGCGCAGCGACTTTTCTCGGGAGCCTGCGGTGCCTGCCATCACGACGGCGAGGGTCCGGAAGTCTTCGGCCGCAACCTGCCGCTCGCGCTCAACACCAACCTGCACAGCGACCGGCCCGACAACCTGCTGCGCGTGATCCTCGACGGCATCCGAGAACCGGCGAGCCGGGAGATCGGCTTCATGCCGGGATTCCGCGAGGCGCTCGACGATGCGCAACTCGCCCGGCTCGCCGCCTATCTGCGCCAGCGGTTCGCACCCGACGCGCCGCCGTGGACGGATCTGGAGGCAGCGGCCACACGGGTGCGCGCCCTCCGGTCGTCACCCTGAGAGGGCCGGCCGGCGGGCCCCGGGGCTACTTCCCGGCGTAGTTCCCGACGTAGTAAGCCAGCACGTCGAGGTCTTCCACAGGCACCTGGCTGAGCGCTTCGGTCATGGCCCGCGTGTAGCCCGGCCTGTCGCCCGACTTGAAGTCGTGGAGGGTCGCTCGAACGTACTCTTCCTTCTGGTCACCGATGCGCGGCACGCCCTGGCCGCCGGCCAGATCGGCGCCATGACAGAAGACGCACTTGTACTGTTGCGCGAGTGCCAGCCCCTTGCTCATCCGCTCCGCGTCGGGCGGCGTGGCCGGCGCAGGCTTGGGCACCGGCGGCAACGTGCCGATGAAGTCGGAGAAGCCACGCAGGTCCGCGTCGGTCATCGGCTTGGCCATCGCGATCATCGCTTCGTTCTTGCGACGACCTTCGCGGAACAGGAAGAGCTGCGTGATCGTGTAGAGCGAATACTGGCCGGACAGCACCGGCACGCCGGCCATGTCGCTGCGGCCATCGGCACCGTGGCACGCTGCACAGACTGTGCGGAAGCGTTCGGCGTACACGGCCTGACCGGCCGCAGCGGTGACCGCCGCCGGACGCGGGGTGTCCGCCACAGGCTTCTTGGCCGCCTGCGCGAACACCCCGGAGCCGGGCAAGGCCACGAGCGACACCAACGCGGTCGCTGCCGCGACGAGTCGCGATTTCATCGAATCACTTCCCCGCGTAGCTGATGCGATAGATCGCACCGGCATGGTCGTCGCTGACGAGCATCGAACCATCCTTCAGGATCAGGAAGTCGACCGGGCGCCCGAGGTACTGGTTGTTCTCGACGAAGCCCGTCATGAACGGTTCGACCTTCGTGGCGCCTTTGGCGTCGGTAAACGCCACATAGACACCGTTCCACTTCTTGGTGCGGTTCCACGGGCCGTGGAGGGCGATGAATTTCGCCCCCTGGTATTTGGCCGGGAACATCTTGCCGGTGTAGAACTTCAGCCCGAGCGCTCCAGCGTGCGGACCGAGCAATGCGGCCGGCTTGGTGAACTCATCGCACGAGCGGCCCCATCCGAATTCCGGGTCGGGGATGCTGCCCTGGTGGCAGAACGGATAGCCGAAGTTCTCGCCCATCTTCGTCAGATGGTTCAGCTTGTCCTCCGGAAGCTCTTCGCTCAGCCAGTCGCGCGAGTTCTCGCTGAACCAGAGGTCGCCGGATTTAGGATCGAAGTCGAAGCCGACCGTGTTGCGCACGCCCTGCGCGACGGTTTCGACGTTCGAGCCGTCGAAATTCATGCGGTAGATCTTCGCGTACTCGCCCGGATCGCAGATGTTGCACGGCGCACCGATGTTGTAGTAGAGCTTGTCGCCCTTGATCCGCAGGTACTTCCAGCTGTGGTCGCTGCCGCCGGGCAGCTTGTCGGTGAGAACGGCCGTCGGCTCGCCCAGCATGCCGCCGAGCTTGTCGTCGACGTTGTCATAGCGGACGATCTTCTTGTGCGTCGCGAAGAAGAGCGTCCCCTTGCTGTATTCGATGCCCGTCGCCTCTTCGGTCTTGTCGATGATGGTGGTCGGCTCGCGCATGCCGTTGGTCGCCGCCTCGGGAAGCACGTAGACCTTGTTGCCGACGAACAGCGTGCTGACGAAGATCTTCCCGGGCGGGCCTTGGCGCAGTTCACGTGCGTCGAGCACGCCGGACGCCCAGGTCTCGACCTTGAAGCCGGGCGGCAGCTTGAGCTTGCTGGTCGGCAGCTGATCGGCGGCGGTCGGGATCGGGAAGGCCGGCACCGGGGCCAGCTTCATCGCGATGTCGGTCTTCGGCCGGCCCTTGGCCCATCCGGGCTCCGGGTCCTCGGCAGAGGCGGCCATCGTCGCGCAGAGGATCGGAAGGGCCACCAGCACAGATACGAAACGATTCTGGAACATTTATCGCCTTTTTGGATTTGAACGACGTCGAACACGAAGCAGGCCGATCGAGGGCTCAACCTTTCGTAAATTAAATTTAAAGGTTGTTGGCAATCGATTGCATTGGAGCTTTCCCTTTGTGCGGGCGGCCTGCATGCCGCTGGAACCGGATGGGACGCGAGCTACAACGTCCCGGCACAGGTGCTGGCGCCGCAGCGGCAGGCGAGTCGGCCGTCGTGGTGCGTCTCGCCGTAGTCGACCGTCAGTTCCTCGCCGCGCGCAACGTCGCGCATTGCATAGAACTCGACGCGGCCCTGACGGATGCGCAGCACCGCGTTCGGCTCGCAGGAGTGATTCGTGAAGCGCAATGGGTCGGCCGAGCGCGACGCGTCGATGGCGCGGCGCTCGCTGATCTCGACGATCATGATCCGCGCCTGCCCCTTCGCGCGGCGGCGCGCCTCGCGCACGCTGATCGATTCACCGCGAATCTCGCCGATCTTCCGGCGCGCCGGGATCGCCTCGTCGGCGAACGCTCCCTGGCCGTCGATGGCGCTCGCACGCACCGCGACCTTGAATTTCTGCGGATCGCTCGGCGTACCGGGTCGCCTTGCCGGCGCGAGGGCAACTGGCGGTGCAGGCGAAAGCGGCTTCAGCTCGGGCATGTCGGCCATTGTCCCTGAGGCTCATGCCACGCCTATCGTCCCGCTCATCTCCTCGTGCCCGCTGCCGCAGAACACGTCGCAATTGAACTGGAACCGCCCCGCGCTCCTGGGTGTGAAAAGCAGCGTCGTGATCCGGTCCGGAACGATGTCGGCGCGAAGCCCGAGCTCGGCGCACGAGAAGCCCATCATCAGGTCGAGCGTTGACAGCTGCAGCCGTACCGGTTGCGCGAGCGTCAACTCGATCGTCTCCGGCAGGAAGACGAACCGCTTGGCGACGAGTCGGACGACACGCTCCGGCGGCTGCGCCCCCGCCAGGCCGACGAGCGCGCTGCTGCCGAAGCTGACGAACAGCCGGCGGCGGGCCAGGTCGATGCTCATCGGGCTCAGCCTGGTCGGACCGGCATCTCGTCGAGCCGGTAGCCGGCCGGCGCCGACGTCGCTTCGATGCCGCGCCAGCCCAGGCCGCGGTACGGATGTGCCGCGTCCCACGCCACCGGCGGCGTTCGCTTCGGCTGTGAACCGGCGACCGGCTGCGCGAAGATCAGCGAATTGGCTGCGTGGTGGGCGATGTGGCCGGTCATGAAGTGATGTTCCTGGTGGATGTGGCCGTAGAACACGGTGACGTTCCGCCAGCCCTGCAGCAGCGCGATCGCCTGCGCGCCGTCGCGTGTCGCCCAGTCCCATTGCGGGTAGAGGTCGAACAGCGGCCGGTGCGCGAAGACGACGATGCGCGCGTCTTTCGGCTGCGTTTGCAGGTCGGCGGCCAGCCAGGCGAGCTGCGCCTCGCCGATCGAGGCGCCCGGGTCGCTGACGTTGTCGACGACGACGAAGTGCACGCCCTGGTGGTCGAAGCTGTAGCGGGTCGGGCCGAAGAACTCCTGGAACGCCTGGCCGTGGTCGAGCGCCGCGTCGTGCTCGCCGGGGATGAAGCGCACCGTCTTCACCCGCAGGCCGCGGGCGATGTCGCGGAATTCGGCCATGCGGCGGCGGCGCTCCTGGGCATCGTCGGTGGTGTGGGTCAGGTCGCCGGTGAAGATCACGAAGTCCGGCGGCTCGGGCAGGGCGTTGACGGCGGCGATCGCTTTCGGCAAGGTGCCTTTCGCATCGGGATTGGCGGCACCCTCGAAGCCCCAATGCGTGTCCGAGAGCTGCACGAAATAGAAGTCGGAATCGCGGGGGGCCGGGGTCGTCGCACAGCCTGCGAGGCCGGACGCGTAGACAGCGCCGCCGAGGCCGGCGAGCTGCAGGAAATGGCGGCGGTCGAATGGGCGCATGCTGTGGTCCTCGGGTCGCAGGGAACGACGCAAACGTTCGTCCCGACTTGCCATACCGCCTGCGCCCGCAAAAATTCCGCGGTGATTCGAGGCGCGAGGGCTTTGCGCTCGGGCGGAATAAATCCGGACTCGCCACGGTAGTGAGCCGCAACTCTGCGAAGGACCGCCGTGGCCGATGACAAGGAAGCTCGTCGCCGTTTCGAGGCCGTGACGCTGCCCCATCTCGACGCCGCCTACAACCTGGCCCGCTGGTTGACGCGCGACGATCACGATGCCCAGGACGTGGTGCAGGACGCCTGGGTGCGCGCAATGCGCTACTTCCCTTCCTTTCGGGGCGACCAGGCTCGGCCCTGGCTGCTGCAGATCGTTCGGCACACCTGCTATTCGTGGCTGCGCGAAAACCGGCCGGTCGAGTTGCTGAGTCTCGACGCCGAGGACGACGGCGGTGCCCGCCTCGAGCCCGCGGCGCCGTCGTCGGACGAACCGTTCGCGGTGCTGGCGCGCCATGCCGACCGGGCGCTGATCAATCGGGCGCTGGCGGGGTTGCCGATCGCGTTTCGGGAGGTCCTGGTGCTGCGCGAACTCGAAGACCTGTCTTACAGGGACATCGCGCGCATCGCCGACATCCCCCTCGGGACGGTGATGTCGCGCCTGTCGCGGGCGCGCTCGCTGATGCAACAGGCGCTGCGGCCCGGCGCACGGCCACCGCTGCGCGAAGTGACGCGGGCGTCGAAAGAAGGGGGCAAGTCATGAATCCGACGGACCGGCGGGATCTCGAGGCGCTGAATGCCTTTGTCGACGACGAACTGGACCTCGCAGGTCGACTGGTTCTGGAAGCGCGCCTGGGCGCCGACGCCGCCTTCCGCGCAGGCGTCGCGCAGTCGCATGCCTTGCGCGCGGCGGTTCGCGACCAGGCCGACTATTTCCCGGCGCCTCCGGCCCTGCGGCAGCGATTGACGGTCGACGTGAGAGGAGCCGCGGCCAGGGCCGAGCCCGCGCCGCGCCGCGAAGGTGGCTGGCGGCAATGGCTCGCCTGGCGACCGCTGGGCACCGGGTTCGCCGCGGCCTGCGCGTTGTTCTGGATTGCGAGCGTCGTGCTCTCGCCGGCCCTCTGGCCGGGCGGAACGAAGGATCGGCTGGCGGAGGAAGTGATCGCGAGCCATGTCCGATCGACGGTCGGCGATCGCCTGGTCGACGTCGCGTCGTCGGACCGTCACACCGTCAAGCCCTGGTTATCGTCGCGGCTCGACTACTCGCCCCCGGTCGCCGACGCACCCTTGCCCGGCACGGTCTTCGCCGGCGGGCGGGTCGACTACCTGGACGGCCGACCGGTCGCGGCGCTCGTCTACCGTCAGCGCCAGCATGTCATCGATGTGTATGTATGGCCGGATTCGCACCCGGGCGCGGCGTCGGCGAGCGCGATGCGCAGTGCGTCGGAGCGCGGCTTCAACACGCTGCACTGGTCCCGGGCCGGCATGCGCTACTGGGTGGTGTCGGATCTGAACCGGCAGGAACTCGCGGCGTTCGCGTCGGCACTGGACCGGGTCGCCGCTTCGCTCTGACCGGGGTGTCGCGTCGCGCGACGCCGCCGGTCTCGGCCGCCGCCCTAGAATCCGGCTCGAATTCTCAATGCATGCAGGAGACCGCCATGTCGATGGCCGATCGGGACGGAAAGATCTGGATGGACGGCCAGCTCGTCGACTGGCGCGACGCGAAGATCCATGTGCTGAGCCACACCCTGCACTACGGCTGCGGCGCGTTCGAGGGCGTGCGGGCCTACGATACCGTCCACGGCACCGCGATCTTCCGCTTGAAGGAGCATACCGAGCGGCTCTTCAACAGCGCCAAGATCCTGCGCATGAAGATTCCCTTCGGCTTCGAGGAGGTGATGGAGGCGCAGAAGGCGGTCGTGCGCGAAAACCACCTCGAGTCGTGCTATTTGCGCCCGCTCGCCTGGATCGGCTCGGAAAAGCTCGGCGTCTCGCCGCGCGGCAACACCATCCACCTCATGGTCGCCGCCTGGCCCTGGGGCGCCTATCTCGGCGAGGAAGGCATGAAGCGCGGCATCCGCGTCAAGACCTCGAGCTACACCCGACACCACGTCAACATCACGATGACGCAGGCAAAGGCGGTCAGCAACTACACCAATTCGATCCTCGCGAACATGGAGGCGCTCGACGATGGCTACGACGAAGCGTTGCTGCTCGACGCTTCGGGCTTCGTCAGCGAAGGCGCGGGCGAGAACCTGTTCGTGATCAAGGGCGGCGTCGTCTACACGCCCGATCTGTCG
The DNA here is from genome assembly GCA_964657785.1 of uncultured Acetobacteraceae bacterium. Lineage (GTDB taxonomy): Bacteria > Pseudomonadota > Gammaproteobacteria > Burkholderiales > Burkholderiaceae_C > LMDS01. The sequence continues at coordinate 1,373 of CAZZWY010000168.1, read as the reverse complement.
GCGGGTGCGCTGAACGGCATCACCCGCAACACCGTCTTCGCGATCTGTCAGGACCTCGGCATCAAGCTCGTCGAAAAGCGCCTCACCCGCGACGAGGTCTACATCAGCGACGAAGCCTTCTTCACCGGTACCGCCGCCGAGGTCACGCCGATCCGCGAACTCGACCGGCTCGAGATCGGCGCCGGCTCGCGCGGCCCGATCACCGAGAAGATCCAGAACGCGTTCTTCGACATCGTCCACGGACGCAACGACAACTATGCCGCCTGGCTGACGAAGGTCTGATGCGATGACGGCTGCCTCTTCCGTGTCGTCGCACCCCGGCGCTGCCTCGGCCGTCGAGGTCACCGCCGACGATCTGCAGGGCCCGGGCGTCGTCTTCTGCCCGAACCCGAAGATGACGCTCTGGAGCACGCACCCGCGCGTCTTCATCGACGTCGGCACGACCGGCGAGGGGAAGTGTCCGTACTGCGGCACGCTCTACCGCCTCGCCGCGGGCGCGACTGTTCGCGGGCATTGACGGCGTCGGCGGCGGCGGTGCCGCTCGCGTCTCGCAGTCACTTCGACGCGTGACGGCCTCGACCGCGCTCGATTCCTCGACGCCCGCGGTCGAGGGCCCTTCGGCGCCCAGCCGCTCGCTTGTCGTCGCGCCGCAGTGGATCGGCGACGCGGTCATGTCCGAGCCGCTGCTGGCACGACTCGCGGCCCGCGGCGAGCGGCTGAGCGTGGCGGCGCTGCCCTGGGTCGCGCCGGTGTACCGAGGCGTCGCGGCGGTCGACGAGGTGATCGAGCTGCCGTTCGCGCACGGCCGGCTCGACCTCGGCGCCCGCTGGCGTCTCGCCGCCCGGCTGCGGGGCCGCTTCGACACCGCCTATGTGCTGCCGAACTCGCTCAAGTCGGCGCTGATCCCGTGCTTCGCCGGTGTGCCCCGGCGCATCGGCTACCTCGGCGAGCACCGCTATCTGCTGCTCAACCGGCGTCTGCCAAACCCGGTGGGGCGGCCGGGGATGGTCGGCTACTACGCCGCGCTCGCAGGGCCGGCGCTGCAGGCCGAGTCGGCGCCGCGCCTGCGCCTGCCGCGGCAGACCGTCGAACGCGCAGCGGGCGCCGCCGGTGTCGCGCCAGGCGCTTATTTCGTCTTCGCGCCCGGCGCCGAATACGGCCCGGCGAAGCGCTGGCCGGCGGCCCGTTTCGCCGAGCTCGCGACGGACTTGCAACGGCGCCACGACGTGCCGGTGCTGCTGCTCGGCTCGGCGGGCGAGGCCGCGCTCTGCGCCGACATCGCCGCCGCGGCACCGGGCCGCTGCCGAAACCTCGCCGGTGCGACGCCGCTCTCGGAGGCGCGCGGGCTGACGGCCGCCCTGCCCGGCTCGCGC
>CAZZWY010000167.1:0-8186 GCA_964657785.1 uncultured Acetobacteraceae bacterium | reverse complement strand
GACGCTGCGGGCGCTCGAGTCGGCGGCCGAAGGCGGCGCGCTGCTCGCCGGCAGCCGCGACACCGACATCTTCATCACCCCCGGCTTCGACTTCCGCGTCGTCGACCTGCTCGTCACCAACTTCCATTTGCCCAAAAGCACCTTGATGATGCTGGTCAGCGCCTTTTCGGGCTTCGACCGGGTCCGCGCGCTCTACGCCCACGCCATCGAGGCGCGCTACCGTTTCTTCAGCTACGGCGACGCGATGTTGCTGCCCCACCGACCATGCTGAGCTTCGACCTGCTCGCGACCGACGGGCTGGCCCGCCGCGGCCGCCTGACCCTGAACCACGGCGTGGTCGAGACGCCGATCTTCATGCCGGTGGGCACCTACGGCACCGTCAAGGGCGTCATGCCGGCATCGCTCGAGGAGATGGGCGCACAGATCATCCTCGGCAACACCTTCCACCTCTGGCTGCGACCGGGGCTCGACGTGCTGCGGCAGTTCGGCGGCCTGCACCGCTTCGAGGCCTGGCCGCGGCCGATCCTGACCGACAGCGGCGGGTTCCAGGTCTGGTCGCTCGGCGCGATGAGGAAGATCAGCGAGGAAGGCGTGAAGTTCGCGTCGCCGGTCAACGGCGACAAGCTCTTTCTCACGCCCGAAGTCAGCATGCAGGTGCAGCACGTGCTCAACAGCGACATCGTGATGCAGTTCGACGAGTGCACGCCGTACGAGACCGCGGGCACGCTGACGAGCGAACACGACGCGCGGCTGTCGATGGAGCTCAGCCTGCGCTGGGCGCAGCGCTGCCGGGCCGAGTTCGCGCGGCTCGAAAATCCGAACGCGCTCTTCGGCATCGTCCAGGGCGGCATGTTCGAGTCACTGCGCGAAGCGTCGATCGACGCGCTCGTCGCGCTCGACCTGCCGGGGTATGCGATCGGCGGCGTCAGCGTCGGCGAACCCAAGGAGGAAATGCGCCGCATCGTCGCGCACACGCCGCATCGGCTGCCGCCGGGCAAGCCCCGGTACCTCATGGGCGTGGGCACGCCGGAAGACCTGGTCGAGGGCGTGGCGGCCGGCGTCGACCTGTTCGATTGCGTCATGCCGACCCGCAATGCGCGCAACGGCCACCTTTTCACCCGTTTCGGCGACCTGAAGATCCGCAATGCGCGCCACAAGACCGACGAACGCCCGCTCGATCCGAGTTGCACCTGCCACACCTGCAGCCACTTTTCGCGCGCCTACCTGCATCACCTGGAACGCTGCGGCGAGATGCTCGGCGCGATGCTCGCGAGCCTGCACAACCTGCACTACTACGTGAACCTGATGCGGGACCTGCGCGCGGCGCTCGAGACGGGCGGCTTTCACGCGTTCGTCGCACAGTTCCACGCCGACCGGGCACGCGGCGTATGACGCTGCCCCCGTCGCTGAACGACGCCGACATCGGCCCCGGCACCGCCCGGGCCCTTCGCCTCCTGGGCTGGCAGACGCTCGAGGTGCTCCGCCACCCGGCGCGTTTTTTCCTCGACACCTTGAAGGCGTTCCGCGCCAACCAGGGCCTGCTGCTCGCCGGGGCGGTCGCCTACTACGCGCTGCTGTCGATCGTGCCGCTGCTGATCCTGATCGTGATCGCGCTGTCGCGGGTGATCGATCAGGCCGACCTGCTCCAGACGCTGGCGCGCTACCTCGAATGGCTGGTGCCGGGCCAATCGCGCGCCGTGATCCAGGAGCTCGGGACCTTCCTCGCCCACCGGGAGGTCACCGGGCCGGTGCTGCTGGTGACGATGCTCTTTTTCAGCTCGCTCGCCTTCACGGTGCTGGAAAGCGCGATGTCGGTGATCTTCGTGCACCGGGTGGCGCGGCGAAAGCGCCACTTCCTCGCCTCGGCGCTGCTCCCCTATTTCTACATCCTGACGCTCGGCATCGGCATGCTGATCGTCACCCTGGTGGCCGGAAGCCTCCAGGCGATCGGTCGGGAAAGCGTCGAGCTCTTCGGCCGCAGCTGGTCGCTCGGCGGCGTCTCCGGCGCGCTGCTCTACCTGCTCGGCCTCGGCGGCGAGATCTTCGTGCTCACCTCCGTCTACCTCGTGATGCCGGTCGGGCATCTCCGGCTCGCCCACGCGCTGCTCGGCGGGGTCACCGCCGCGCTGCTCTGGGAGATCACGCGGCACGTGCTGGTCTGGTACTTCGCGACGCTGTCGCAGGTGAACGTCGTCTACGGCTCCTTCACGACCGCGATCGTCGTGCTGCTGAGCCTCGAGATCGCGGCGACGCTGCTGCTCTTCGGGGCGCAGGTGATCGCGCAGTTCGAGCGGCTGGGGCGCGATGGGCCGGACAGCGCCGAGGGCTTGCGGAGAGATTGACTGGAACGCGCGCCGTTCACCGCCCAAAACGCCGCCGCTACCAGAACGCCCAGCGCCCCGTCGTCACCACCCACACCCCGAGCAGGCCATTGGTCACCGCGTGCGCGATGATCGCCACCCAGAGCTTGCCGGTGCGGATGTAGAGCGCGGCATACGCCAGCCCGGCGAGGATCGCGGCGAGCCAGAGCGTGTGCGCCAGCATGAAGAGAAATGTCGACAGGACGACTGCCTTCACCCCGACGCGATGCGGCGCGACCGACTCGAACTGCGCGCTCGCGATCCATCGCATGAGGAACGACCGCCAGAAGAGTTCCTCCATCACCGGCACGAGCAGCGCCGCGCCGATCCAGCGCACCACGACCAGCGGCCACTCGAGCGCGCCCGACGCATCGAGGGGCTGAAAGCCGGCGGTGGCCGTGCCGATCTGCATCCACGGCGCATCGAGATGGATCCAGAGCGCGAAGACGACGATGCCGGTCGCGACGGCGAGGCCGAGCTCGCGGGCGTCCGGCCGGGTCTGGGCGACGAGTTCGCCGTACTCGCGCCAGTACCAGGCGAGCAGCGCACCGACCACGATCACGGTGACGCCGTAGAGCCAGCGCGGATCGATCCCCCAGGAGCGGTCGTCGGGCGCCGCGCCGCGCAGCGCGAGCAGCGCCATGAAGACCACGAAGGGCAGCGTGCGCGCGAGCGTGGCACGGTTGAACGGAAGAGCCATCCGGAACGTTATCGGCGAAACGGTTCAGTGCTGCGGCGCCGGACGGCCGCTCGCACGGCGCAGGAGCGCGACGAAGCGCCCGAGATAGTCCGGCACCTGAAGGAAGAGGGCGCCGGCAACGACGACGTTCAGCAGCCCGGTCATCAAAAACACTTGCGGGATCGTGACCCGCGCGCCGAGCAGGAGGCCGGCGGCGATCGAACTCACGATCATGAAGAGGGCATTCAGGATGTTGTTCGCCGCGACGATGCGCGCCCGGTGGCTGGGCCGGGTGCGCAGCTGGATCAACGCGTACATCGGCACGCTGTAGAGCCCGGCGAAGAGCGCGAGCAGCGCCAGGTCGGCCATCACGTGCCAGTGCGCTGCCCGGCCGAGGAAGTCGGCCACGCCGAGCAGGCCCGAGCCCGGCAGGTCGTGCGACGCGAAATAGAGATCGATCGAAAAGACGCTCATGCCGAGCGCGCCGAGCGGCACCAGCCCGAGCTCGACCTCGCGCCGGCTGAACACCTCGCACAGCAACGAGCCCACGCCGATGCCGAGCGAGAACACGACGAGCAGCAGCGAGGCGACGTGCTCGTCGCCATGCAGCACCTCTTTCGCGAAGGAGGGGAACTGCGCGAGGAAGACCGCGCCGAAGAACCACATCCAGGAGATGCCGAACAGCGTGCGGAAGACGACGGCATCCTCGCGCGCAAGCCGCAGGTTGCGCCAGGTCTCGCTGAACGGATTGGCGTTGAGGCGCAGGCCCGGGTCGCTGCTCGGCGAGGCCGGAATCCGTTGCGCGGCGAGCCGCCCGAGGACGGCCAGACCGACGCAGGCGACCGCGACGAGCCCGCGACCGGCCTCGCCGGAGGCGATCAGCAGGCCGCCGGCGACCTGTCCGAGCAGGATCGCGACGAAAGTGCCCATCTCGACCATGCCGTTACCGCCGGTCAGCTCGCGGTCGCTGAGGTGCTGCGGCAGATAGGCGAACTTGACCGGGCCGAAGAGCGTCGAGTGCAGCCCCATCAGGAAGACGCAGCCGAGCAACACCGCGAGATCGACGCGCCAGAAGCCCCAGGCCGCGAGCAGCATGATCGCAATCTCGAGCCCCTTGACGACGCGCATCACAGACGCCTTGTCGACCTTGTCGGCGAGCTGTCCGCTCGTCGCCGAGAAGAGCAGGAACGGCAGGATGAAGACGCCGCCGATCACGAGGCCGGCGAGCTCCGGCGTGAGCCAGCTCGACTGCACCTGGTAGGTCACCATCACGGTGAAGGCGAACTTGAAGAGGTTGTCGTTGCCGGCGCCGAGGAACTGGACCCAGAAGAACGCCGCGAAGCGCTGCTGCCGCAACAACGCGAACTGGTTCGGCGCCGCGGCCGGGTTCGCTGGCGCCGGCTCGGCGCCCGGGTCGGTCGGTGGCGTCACGCCGCCCGCTGCTCGAGAGAATAGTTCGCGCCGTCGTACTGACCGAGCGTGTCGGTCAGGAACGGCAGGACGGTCAGGAGCTCGTCGTGCAGCGTATAGGGCGGATTGATCACGAAGACGCCGCTGCCGGCGAGCCCGTAGCCTTGCTGGTCGGGCTGCTGCACCGTCAACCGCGCATGCAGCCAGCCCTTGGGCGACACCGCCTCCAGACGCTTCGGCAATTGCGCGGCCTCGAGTTTGCTCACCTGCGGGTACCAGACGATGTAGACGCCTTCGGCAAAGCGGGCGAGGGCTTCGCGCAGCGCCGCGATCACGCGGCCGTAGTCGCCGTGGCCCTCGTAGCTCGGATCGATCAGCACCACGCCGCGGCGGCTCGAAGGCGGCACCTGGCCCTTGAGCCCGTCGAAACCGTCGGTGTCGAACACCTCGGCGCCCGCGGTCTCGCCGAGGTAGGACGCGAGGATGCGGTGGTCGGTCGGGTGCAGCTCGAAGAGACGCAACTGGTCGTGCGCGCGCAGCAGCATCTGGGCGATCGCCGGCGACCCGGGGTATTGCTCGAGGCGCCCCTTCGGATTGAAGCGCCGCACCAGCGCGACGTAGTCGGCGACCGGCGGCGGCAGGTCGTCACGGCTCCAGAGCCGCAGGATGCCCTGCTCGAACTCGCCCTTCTTCAGCGCGTGCCGGCCCTCGAGCGAGTAGCCGCCGGCCCCCGCGTGGGTGTCGACGAGCCGGTAGGGCTTGAGCTTCTGGTTCATGTAGCGCAACACCCGCGCCAGCACGGTGTGCTTGAGGACGTCGGCATGGTTGCCCGCATGGAAAGCATGTCGGTAGGCGAGCATCGGCGGCTCCTCGAGTCTGTCGAGACTGTATCGTTTCTGCGTCGCGCTTCGGGGCACCGACGCCTGGCAGCGTATAGCCTCTTCTCGCGGCGGCTGCCGGCGCAATGTGTTTTCGCCCGGCCTTAGCATCGTGCCACCCCACCTCGCTTACGCCACATGATGATCACCCTGTTCGATTCCCTCCGCATTGGCGACATCGCTGCGGCCAACCGCATTGTCATGGCGCCGCTCACGCGCGACCGCGCCGGCCCGCAGCAGACGCCCACGCCGCTGATGGTCGAGTACTACGCGCAGCGCGCCAGCGCCGGATTGATCGTCACCGAAGGCACGCAGATCAGCGCCGAGGGCCAGGGTTACCTCGACACGCCCGGCATCTTCAGCCCGCAACAGGTCGCCGGCTGGCGCGCCGTCACCGAGGCGGTGCACGCCAAGGGCGGCAAGATCGTCGTGCAGCTCTGGCACGTCGGGCGCATCTCCCATCTCTCGCTCCTGCCGCCCGGCGAGCAACCGGTCTCGAGCACCGCACGCCCGGCAAAGGGCAAGACGTTCACGGCCAAGGGCTTCGAAGACGTGTCCACCCCGCGGGCGCTGCGCCTGGACGAGATCCCGCGGTTGATCGAAGACTACCGCCGCGCCGCCCGCAACGCCGTTGACGCCGGGTTCGACGGGGTCGAGGTCCACGCCGCCAACGGCTACCTGATCGAGCAGTTCATCCGCGACAGCATCAACGACCGCACCGATGCCTACGGCGGCTCGCGGGAGAACCGCGCGCGCTTCGTCACCGAGGTGATGGCGGCGATCGTGGACGAGATCGGCGCCGGTCGCACCGGCATCCGCCTGTCGCCGGTCACGCCCGCCAACGACGCCGGGCAGGACAGCGATGCCCAGGGCACCTACGGCCATGTCGTCGACTGCCTGGCGCCGTTGAAGCTCGCCTTCATCCACGTCGTCGAAGGCGCGACCGGCGGCGCGCGCGACATCGTCCCGTTCGACTTCGCCGCCCTGCGCGACCGGTTCAAGGCAGGCCACGAAGCAGGCGCCTGGATCGTCAACAACGGCTACACCCGGCAGATGGCGCTCGATGCCGTGGCCGAAGGCCATGCCGACGCAGTCGCCTTCGGATCGTCGTTCATCAGCAACCCGGATCTGGTGCGGCGCCTGCGTGACGACGCGCCGCTCGCCCCGGCCGACCGCAAGACGTTCTACGGCGGTGGCGCCAAGGGCTATACCGACTATCCCGCGCTCGACGCCGTGACACCGTGAGCGCCCGGCGACACGTGCCGGTCAATGACCCCCCGAAGCTTGGTGGTTACAGGCCCATTACACTGGCATGACAATGATTTGAGACCGCCGGCCCGGTGCACGGGTGTTTCGAGGGGCCGCCCGACGAAACCAAGCCGTAACTCGGGCCGTCGATGGGGGGAGGCTGACACACACCGAGTGACGCGCCGCACGGTCGCGTCGAGGCCATCGCCGCACTGGGCAAGTCGCGTTCGACCGGAGAGGGGTCGAGCCGATTTGCCCAGTACCGCATTGTTGACTCGAAACTGGACCCGCGATGAACATGCCCCTCAGGGAAGGACTGCCCTTCAACGTCCCCGCCAACGTTCGCCACGCCCGCCTCGTCGAGTGGGTCGCCCGGATGGCGGCACTGACCGAAGCGCAGAGCGTTCATTGGTGCGACGGCAGCGACGCCGAGTACGACCGGCTCTGCCAGGGCCTCGTCGACGCGGGCACCTTCAAGAAGCTCAACCCGGAACTTCGCCCCAACAGCTATCTCGCCTGCAGCAGCCCGAGCGACGTCGCGCGCGTCGAGGACCGGACCTTCATCTGTTCGACGCGCAAGGATGACGCCGGCCCGACCAACAACTGGATGCCGCCGGCCGACATGCGGGCGCTGCTGGAAACCGGCGCTGCCGACGGCTCGCCGGCGCTGTTCCAGGGTGCGATGCGGGGCCGCACGATGTACGTAGTGCCGTTCTCGATGGGCCCGCTCGGCTCGCCGATCGCGCACATCGGCGTCGAACTCTCGGACAGCCCCTACGTCGCCGTCAACATGAAAATCATGACGCGGATGGGGTCGAAAGTGCTCGACGTGCTGGGGGAGGACGGCGAATTCGTGCCCTGCATGCACACCGTCGGCGCGCCGCTCGAGCCGGGCGCCAAGGACGTGCCGTGGCCCTGCAACACCACGAAGTACATCGTCCATTATCCGGAGACGAAGGAAATCTGGAGCTTCGGCTCCGGCTACGGCGGCAATGCGCTGCTGGGCAAGAAGTGCTTCGCGCTGCGCATCGCCTCGACGATGGGACGCCGGGCCGCGCAGGAGCCCGGCGGCGGCCCGGGTTGGCTGGCAGAGCACATGCTGATCCTCGGCGTGACCGCGCCGAGCGGCCGCAAGCACCATGTCGCCGCGGCGTTCCCGAGCGCTTGCGGCAAGACCAATTTCGCGATGCTGATCCCGCCCGCCGGCATGAAAGGCTGGAGCGTCACGACGATCGGCGACGACATTGCCTGGATCAAGCCCGGCGCCGACGGCCGGCTGCACGCGATCAATCCGGAGGCCGGCTACTTCGGCGTCGCGCCGGGCACCAACGACAAGACCAATTTCAACTGCATGGCGAGCCTGAAGCGCGACGTCATCTTCACGAACGTCGCCATGACCGATGACGGCGACGTCTGGTGGGAAGGCATGACGGACGAGCCGCCCGCGCACCTGATCGACTGGCAAGGCAAGGACTGGACGCCGGCGCTCGCCCGGTCGACCGGCGCGAAGGCGGCGCACCCGAACGCCCGGTTCACCGTGCCGGCCACCAACAATCCGGCGCTCGACCCGGCGTGGGACGACCCGGCCGGCGTGCCGATCGACGCCTTCAT
>CAZZWY010000166.1:0-8201 GCA_964657785.1 uncultured Acetobacteraceae bacterium | reverse complement strand
CGTGCGTACCCTTCTCGTGCGAAATCTTCTCGTGCGGAACCTCGCGCGGTTAAGCGTGCCGGCGGTGCTGGCTTCATCGCTCGTCGCCGGATGTGCCGTCGGCCCGGGGGGGCCGATGAGCCCGGTCCAGTCTCCGACAGGCAGCACGTCGACCCGGGCGACCCAGACGGTCGCGTCGTCGGCCGCCGCGGCGAGCGCTGCCGAAGCGGCGCTGCCGGCCGGCCCGGCCCCCGTGCCGGTGCCGGTCGACCCGCTGCGTCCCGACGAACACCCGAACCTCGACGACCGCGCCGCGCAGACCGACCTCTGGGCCCGCCTGCGCCAGGGCTTCGCGATGCCGGATCTGGATGGCGACCTCGTTCGTGATCGAGAGCAGTGGTATGCGACCCGTCCCGACTATGTGGAGCGCATGACGCTGCGCGGCAGCCGCTACCTCTTCTACATCGTCGACGAGCTCGAGCGCCGCGGCATGCCGACCGAGATCGCGCTGCTGCCCTTCATCGAAAGCGCGTTCAACCCGCAGGCGATCTCGACCGCCAAGGCCTCCGGCATGTGGCAGTTCATGTCGGAAACCGGCAAGGATTTCGACCTGAAGCAGAACATCTTCCGCGATGACCGCCGGGACGTGCTGCAGTCGACCCGCGCCGCGCTCGACTACCTGCAGCGCCTCGACGGGATGTTCGGCGACTGGCACCTCGCGCTCGCGGCCTACAACTGGGGCGAGGGCAACGTGCAGAGGGCGATCGCCCGGAACGAGAAGCTCGGCCTGCCGACCGACTACGCGAGCCTGAAGATGCCGGCCGAGACCGCCTACTACGTACCGAAGCTGCAGGCAGTGAAGAACATCGTGGCCCGGCCGGCGGATTTCGCGATCGAGCTGCCGCCGCTGCGCAACCACCCGTACTTCCTCAGCGTGCCGATCGACCGCGACATGGACGTGGCGGTCGCGGTGCGCCTGGCCGACATCCCGATGGAAGAGTTCAAGACGCTCAACCCGCAGATGAACAAGCCGGTGATCCTCGCCGCCGGCACGCCGCAGGTGCTGCTGCCCTACGACAACGCCAACAACTTCGTCCGCCGGCTGCCGCTGCACCGCGGCCCGCTCGCCACCTGGACAGCCTGGACCGCACCGAAGACCACCCGCACGGCCGACGTCGCCAAGGCGGTCGGCATGAGCGAGCCCGAGCTGCTCGAGGTCAACCGGATCCCGCCGCGGATGCTGGTCAAGGCGGGCTCGACGCTGCTGGTGCGGCGCGGCGAGCAGCGCGAAGACGACGTCCCGAGCGAGGTCGCGGACAACGCGACGATGGCGCTCGCGCCCGAGACGCCGCCGTTGCGCAGGTTGCTCGTGCGGGCGGGCAAGCGGGAAAGCGTCGCGACGATCGCCCGGCGCTACCGCGTCGGCGCGGCGCAGGTCGCGCAGTGGAATCACGTCGAGACCGGCGCCTCCTTCCGGGTCGGTCAGCCGCTGGTGGTGTTCGTGTCGACGCGCCCCGCGGTGCGCGTTACGCGGCGCGAGGAAGCCGGGCCGCCGTCGAGCCGGGCGGTCGTCCGGTCGCTGCCCGCCGCGCCGGCCGCCGGCAAGGGCGCAGTCGGCACAGCGATGAAAACCGCTGCCGCACCGCACAAGGCGACGCCCCGCCACGTGCGCGCCTCCTCGATCCGCTCACCGGTCAGACTTGCCAACAACCAGGACGAGCGCTAGCTACCGCCGATCCCCGAGCGCGTAGGCGATCGTCCCGAGGTCGACGTACTCGAGCTCGCTGCCGATCGGCACGCCGCGCGCCAGCCGCGTCACGCGCAGGCGCCGCGCGCGCAACGCCTCCGACAGCACGTGCGCGGTGGCCTCGCCTTCGGCCGTGAAGTTGGTGGCGATGATGACCTCCTCGACGTGGCCGTCGGTCGCCCGGGCCATCAATTCGTGGGCACCGATGTCGGCCGGGCCGATGCCGTCGAGCGGGCTCAAGCGCCCCATCAGCACGAAGTAGAGGCCGCGGTAGCTGCCGGTGCGCTCGAGCGCCGCCTGGTCGGCCGGCGTCTCGACGACGCAGAGCTGGCGCGCATCTCGGGTGCCGTCGAGGCAGATGCGGCACACCGGCGACTCGGTGAAGGTATGGCAACGTTCGCAGTGGCGAACCTGGGCGACGGCCGAATGCAGGCTCATCGCCAACCGCTCGGCGCCCGCGCGGTCGTGCTGCAGCAGGTGGAACGCCATCCGCTGCGCCGACTTGACGCCGACACCGGGCAGCCGGCGCAGCGCCTCGATCAGCGCCTCGAGCGCGGGTTCGGCCATCAGCGCGGCGGGGCCTCGGCCGCCGCGCCGGCGGATCGCGGCGTGGGCGCCTGGCCGCGCATCAGAACGGGAACTTCATCCCCGGCGGCATCGGCATGCCGGCGGTCAGCTTGCCCATCTTCTCGGTGCTGACTTCTTCGGCGCGCCGCACGCCGTCGTTGAATGCGGCGGCAATCAGGTCCTCGAGCATGTCCTTGTCGTCCGCGAGCAGGCTCGGGTCGATCACGATCCGTTTGACGTCGTGCTTGCAGGTCATCGTGACCTTCACCAGGCCGGCCCCCGACTGACCCTCGACCTCGATCGTCGCGAGTTCGTCCTGCGCCTTCTTCAGGTTGTCCTGCATCGCCTGGGCCTGCTTCATCAGGCCGGCCAACTGGTTTTTCATCATGGTGTCGCTTGCTCCTCGAAATTCCGGTTAATGCGGTTTGACCGAGCCCGGCACGATCCGCGCGGTCTTGTACTGCGCCATCAGCGCCTGCACCAGCGGATCGTCGTGCAGGATCTGCTCGGCGTCGCGCTGGCGCCGCTCGCGCTCGTGCGCTTCGCGGCGCGCCGGCGAATCTTCCACCGCGCCGGCCTCGGTCTCGAGGGCCACGTCGCGCCCGAGCGATACCGCCAGCGCCGCCTGCAGCTTCTCGACGGTCGTCGGCGCTCGCAGCATCTCGCGCTCGACGCGCAGCCGGATCGCGACGCGCCCGCCGGCGTCGTCGATCGCGAGGCACTCGGCCTGCATGGCGAGTTCGCGGACCAGCGCCGAGATGGCGCCCGCCTCGATCATCTGCCGCACCCGCTGCGCCCAGCGTTCGCCCGGCGCGGTGAGGCGCAGCGGCGGCACGGCGGGGCGGGGCGCGACCGGGGCCTCGGATACGCGGGCCGGCGTCGACTCGACGGCCTCGACGGCCTCGTGCCGCTCGGGCCCGGCCGGTGGCGACGCATCGGGCTCGTCGGCATCCGGCACGTCCAGCCACGGCGGCGGCTCGACCGGCACCGCACGAACCCGCAGCGTCGGCGCGGAGGCCGCGACGACCAGCGGCGCGGCACGCGCTTGCGACGGGCGCGGCGCATTCGCCAGCCCGACGGACGCCGCTGGCACCGACGCCACCTCCGCGGGCGTTGCCGCGGACACGACCGCTTGCGCCGGCGCCCGGGCGCCTGCCGGCGCGGCCTCGTCCGGCATGGCGGGCGGCGGCGACGCAGCGTCCGGCTTGAACGCGAGCATCCGCAGCAGCACCATCACCAGGCCGCTGTATTCGTCGGGCGCGAGCCCGAGTTCGGCGCGGCCGTGCAGCACGATGCTGTAGAGCAATTGGGTCTCGTCGGCGGCCAGCAGCCCCGCCAGGCGCAGCGCTTCGGGCGTCTCCGGGTCGGACGCATCCGCCGCGGCCGGCACCGCCCGCAGCACGGCCATCTGCTGCAGCAAGCCGGCCATCTCCTCGAGCGTGCCGGCGGCGGAGAGCCCGAGCGAGCGCAAGGCATCGACCGACGCGATCATCGCCGCGGCGTCTCCGGCGGCGAGCGCTTCGACGAGTCGCACCGCATGACCGCGGTCGACCGCCCCGAGCATCTCGCGAACGCCGGTTTCGCCGAGCGTGCCGCCGCCGAAGGCGATCGCCTGGTCGGCGAGCGAGAGCGCGTCGCGCATCGACCCGTGCGCTGCCCGGGCCAGCAGGCGCAGCGCAGCCGGCTCGGCGGCGATCGCCTCGCGCTCCAGCACGTCCGCCAGGTGCTCCTGCACCGTCCGCGGCGCCATCGGCCGCAGGTTGAACTGCAGGCAGCGCGACAGCACCGTCGGCGGCACCTTCTGCGGGTCGGTCGTCGCGAGCACGAACTTCAGGTACTCGGGCGGCTCTTCGAGCGTCTTCAGCATCGCGTTGAAGGCGTGCGTCGTCAACATGTGGACTTCGTCGATCATGTAGACCTTGAAGCGCCCGACGACCGGCTTGTAGACCGCCTGATCGAGAAGCTGCGAGATCTCGTCGACGCCGCGATTCGAGGCCGCGTCGAGTTCCACGTAGTCGATGAAACGGCCGGTGTCGATCTCGAGGCAGGCGGGACAGGCGCCGCAGGGCCGCGCGGTGATGCCGCCATGGCCGTCGGGACCGGTGCAGTTGAGCGATTTGGCGAGGATCCGCGAGATCGTCGTCTTGCCGACGCCGCGCGTCCCGGTGAACAGGTAGGCGTGGTGCAGGCGTTGGTGCGTCAGCGCGTTCGAAAGCGCCTTCACGACGTGCTCCTGGCCGACCAGCCCCGCGAAATCGGGCGGCCGGTACTTGCGGGCGAGGACGACGTAGGACATGCGTCGATTCTACGGGGCGGCCTCCCGGCGACCGCCGTCGGGCCGGCGCCCTCCCGGCCGGCAGCGGACCGCAAGTGACCGATAATCGCACCCCCGACCCACGCCGAAAGCTGCGACCTCCCCGCGTATGAACGCACCCCCTTCTCCCGCCGCGCCGGCGGGCAGCGCACCCGTCCCGCTCAGCTATGGGCAGGCGGGCGTCGACTACGCCCAGATCGACCCTCTCAAGGTCCGGGCGCAGCAGGCGGCGGCAGCGACCGCGGGCAACCTCGCCGCGCACGGCTTCGCCGAGGTGGCGGCGTCGCGCGGCGAATCGGCCTACGTCGTCGACGTCGGGCCCTTCTACCTCGCGAGCATCGTCGAGTGCCTGGGCTCGAAGGCGCTCGTCGCCGACGAGATGCAGCGCCTCACCGGCCGCAGCCACTACGACAGCATCGCCCAGGACACGATCGCGATGGCGGTCAACGACCTGATCACCGTCGGCGCGACCCCGCTCGTGGTACAGGCCTACTGGGCGGCAGGCGGCTCGGACTGGTTCGCCGACCGGGCGCGCTCGGAGGCCCTGGTGGCGGGCTGGAAGCGCGCCTGCGACGTCTGCCAGGTCGCCTGGGGCGGAGGCGAAACGCCGGCGCTCGCGGGCATCGTCAGCGCCGGGCGGATCGACCTCGCGGCCGCTTGCACGGGGCTGGTCAACCCGAAGGAGCGGCTTTCCGTCGGCGACCGGCTCGGCGCCGGCGACGCGATCGTCCTGCTCGAATCGAGCGGCATCCATGCCAATGGCCTGAGCCTCGCACGGCACCTCGTCGACCGTTTGCCGCAAGGGTATCTGACGCCGGTCGGGCACGGCGCCGCGCCGACGCTCGAATACGGCGAGGCCTTGCTCGCGCCGACGCTGCTCTATTCCCCGGTGACCGAGGCGCTCTGGCGCGCCGGCATCGTGCCGCACTACAGCGCCAACCTCACCGGGCATGGCTGGCGCAAACTCCTGCGCCACCCGGCCGCGCTCAGCTATCGCATCGAGCGGGTGCCGGCGGTGCCGCCGGTGCTGCAGTTCATCCAGGCCCACGCCGGACACGACGCCAGGGAGGCCTACAGCACCTTCAACATGGGCGCCGGCTTCGCGCTCTTCGTGGCCGCTGAAGACGCCGACCGCTGCGTCGAGGTCGCGCAAGCGGCGGGCGTCGGCGCGATCGTTGCGGGCCGGGTGGAGACCGGGCCGAAGCAGCTGTCGATCGAACCGCTCGGCGTCCGCTTCGGGACCGATGACCTGCAGCTTCGCTGACCGGGGCATGACGGCAGGCGGCGGGGCGCGCCGCGACGACAGCGACGCGGGCGGCGCGAGCCGCCTCGCTCGTCTGGCAGGGTTGGTGTGCACGCTCGTCCTGCTCGCCGGCTGCGTCACCGCGCCGCTGCCCCAGGTCGTGCGCGTCCCGACCGAGGTGCTCGCCGCGGAGCCCGACACCCCCCTCGGCGCGATCGTGCAGGAAGTCGGCCTCACGCCGACGCAATCGGGCGTCTGGCCGCTGGTGCAGGCCGCCTTCGCGCTGGACGCGCGCATCACGACGATCCGCAACGCGCGCCGCTCGATCGACGTGCAGTCCTACCTGATCGCCGACGATTCGATCGGCCGGCTGATCTTGCGCGAACTGCGCGATGCAGCGCTTCGCGGCGTGCGTGTGCGCGTGCTCGTCGACGACCTCTACACGATCGACACCGACCGCCTGCTGCTCGGCCTGGCGATGACGCCGAATGCCGAAGTGCGGCTCTTCAATCCGTTCATGACGTCGCGCAACTCGTCGTTTCGTCGTCTGCTCGCGCTGGCGTCGAACTTTCGGCGGCTCAACCACCGCATGCACAACAAGCTGATGCTCGCCGACGGCGCCGTCGCCATCGTCGGCGGACGCAATCTCGCCGACGAGTATTTCCTGCGTGGCGCGATCGGCAACTTCATCGATTTCGACCTGCTCGTCGCGGGCCAGGGCGCGCAGGAGCTCGGGCATTGGTTCGATCTGTACTGGAACAGCGAGCAGGTGTTCCCGGTGATCGACGTGGTACGCCCCTCGGACGGCTTCCTCGCCTCCCCCGAGACCTTGCGGAGCGACTTCGACCGCCTCACCGAATGCCCGCCGTTCGCCGCACCGCCGACGCCGGACTTCTTCGACCAGCCGCCCTTCAGCGCCTGGATCGCGCAGCGGCGCTTCCACTTCCTGAAGGCCGAAACGCGCGCATTTGCCGACTCGCCGAACAAGATCGATCCCGACCACTACAGCATTCCCGTGAGCGACACGCTGACGCACCGCTTTCTCGGCCTGCTCGGCGAGGCCAGATCGGAAGTCCTGCTGTTCTCGCCCTACTTCATCCCGGGCGCCGAGGCGATGGCGCGGATTCGTCAGCTGCGCAGCGCGGGCGTGCGCGTCGGGGTCGTCACCAACTCGCTCGCGGTCAGCGACGAGCCGCTGGTCAGCATCCGCTTCGAGGGCCACCAGACCGAGCTGCTCAAGATGGGCGTGGACCTCTACGAACTCAGTTCGGAGCGGCTCAAGCTCGATCGCAGCCTGAAGGGCCTGCTCGGCACGTCGACCGGCCGCCTGCATGCCAAGCTCGCGCTCGTCGACCGCTCGAGCGTGTTCGTCGGCTCGATGAACCTCGACCCGCGTTCCTCGGCAATCAACACCGAAATCGGCCTGCGGGTCGAAAGCCCGGAGCTTGCAAAGATGATCATTGGCGCGTTCCGGGTCGATACGCTGGTCGGCGTCTTCCAGGTCAAGCTGCGGCCCGACGGCAAGGGCGTTCGCTGGACTGCGGTGAATGGCGACTCGACCGAGGAAGTCGACATCGATCCCGACACCAGCTTCTGGCAGCGCGTGCACCTGCTCTTCCTGTCGCTGTTCGTTCCGGAGAAGGAGCTTTGAGCACGGGCGGCGGGGCGCGGTTAGAATCAATCTTGACGGGCCTCCTCGCATGGAAGCGCGGCCAACCGGGTCAGGTCGGGAACGAAGCAGCCCCAACCGTTGCGACCAGTGCCGAGATCAGGCTCGTCAACCTCCCCTTCGCCGTCGCATCCGTAGGAGGAGGACGACGACGATTCGGGAGTCTCCCTGGTCGCGGATTTCTCCCCGATTGCCTATGGTCACGCCATTCGCAGCACTCGGGAGACTCCCATGAAGACCTTCAAACTCGTTCTGCTGTCGGCGTTGATCGGTGCGTCCGGCCTGGCTTCGGCGGCCTACGACGGCTCGCGCGACGACCGCATGCAAAGCGCCCTCGACGACTACCACAATAGCAGCCAGTACAAGGCGACCCAGGGCGACAGCTCGAGCCGCTCGTCGGGCGGTGTCGGCGCGTCGATCAAGCGCGGTGCCCAGAAAGTCGGCACTTCGGTGAAGCACGGCGCCGAGAAGGTCGGTCATGCGGTCGGCACCGGCCTGCACAAGACCGGCGAAGCCATCGATCACGCCGGCCAGAAGCTCAAGAGCAAGACCGCCGACTGATCCGCGAGCGGTGCAGCGGCGCCCCGCTGCAGGCCGTCAGCGGCCTGCGGGGGCCGCTTGCGGCGATGTCGTCGCGCTGACTGCCGGCTCGGCAGGCGGGGCCCTGCTCACGGGCGGCGAC
>CAZZWY010000165.1:0-8207 GCA_964657785.1 uncultured Acetobacteraceae bacterium | reverse complement strand
TCGGTCTTGTCGCCGACCAGAATGAAAGGTGCTGCCATCTTTTCTCGCTTCGAGTGTTGTTTCGTGTCCGCAACGTCAACGCCCGGCCGGCGTGGCCGCCGCGGCGACATCGCCGGCGGCCGGCATCGACCGGGCGCGATGAAGCTCCACATGGCCGAGGTCGCGCAGCCGCTGCCAGTCGCCGCCCCAGACGAGGCCCAGCGATTTGGCGATCTGCCCGTAGCGTTCGTACGCTGCCATCGCCCAGGGATCCTTCTCGGAAATGACGATGTGGCCGTCGCGCAGGAACGCGCAGTCGGCGGCCAACCCGTACTGGTGGTAGCTCTCGAACGGGCCGGCGCGCGTCACCGTCGGTCCGAGCGCTGCTAACGCCGCCTGACGCTGCGGACTGCGATAGCCCTCGAGCAGGACCATCTCGTAGCCGTACTGCGCGCGCAGCAGCTTGAAGCTCATCAGCAGGCGCTGGCGAAACGAATCGTCCAGCAAGTCCCATTGCCGACTGGCGCTGCGCACGAGGGGCTGCCATTGCTCGACCTCGGGCGCCGTGAAGAGATCGGGGGGCAAGGGCGGCGGCGGCACCAGGTCCTCGCCCGCCAGCAATTCGGCCACCCGCTCGTCGACAGCGTGCGCGGCGTTCGGGTCGAAGCTGTCAACCGGAAAGCTGCCGCGCAACACGACAGCGATCAGCGGCAGGAGGACGACGGCGGCGAGCGCAGCGATGCCCGCCGCAGCGTGCCGCCTCAGCACGATGCGGCATTGCCGCACCCAGACCCGTGTCGACGCGCTGCGGCGCCCGACGTTGCGGGTGCCGCTGGCGCGCCATGCGGCGCTCATCTGCCACCCGCGCAGCCATGCGCCCTGGACGCCCGCGGTGGCTCGGTCGCGCAAGGACGGCAGGCACACCAGCGCCAGCACGGCGACGACGAGCAGAAAGTAGAAGGCGAGGCCCAACAGCATGACTGACAACGATTGGAGGCGGCGACGAGGATAGGTCAGGCCGCCGATGATGCGAGACCGGCCGCTGCGGCGTTATCCCGCTTTTGAGCGGTATTGCGGTCGACGCCTGCCCCTAGAATCTCGGCACTGGGGTGCGCGCCCGATCTGTGTTTCTGTCAGATCGCACAGAACTTCTGCATGGAACCAACGAATCACGACACCCCCGCGGCGAAGCCGCCATCGGCTCGCCCGAGCCTGCTGAACGCCGGTTCGCCAAACGGTACCGAGCAGGGCTCGCCGACGCGGATGCTCGCGTCGTTGGGGCGTGAAGGTGCGCGCCCGGCGACGGGCGGTGTCCGCGCGCGGCGTCCTGGCAAGGCGTTCGGTTTGGTCGGCCTGGCGCTTCTCGCGGTGGTCGGCGCCGTCGGTTTCGGTTTGTCGAACCGGACCGGCGATCCGTCTGCGCAGGTCGCCGCCGCGGCGGCGTCCGGCGTGGCGGTTTCCCCAGACGAGGCACGCCGGGCTGCCGACGTCAAAAGCGGTGCCGAGGTGGCTGCGTCGGGGGTGGCCGGACTTCCCTCGTCGCTGGCGGCGGCCGCTGCGGCGTCGGGTGCGGCCGCTGCGATCGAGTCGGGGGCGGGGGCAACGTCACCCGCACCGGTCGTCGTGGCGGCCACCACTGCCGGCAACGCAACGCACGCCGCGGTCAATCCGCTCGACAAACTGG
Organism: uncultured Acetobacteraceae bacterium; assembly: GCA_964657785.1. GTDB lineage: Bacteria > Pseudomonadota > Gammaproteobacteria > Burkholderiales > Burkholderiaceae_C > LMDS01. The sequence goes on along the minus strand of CAZZWY010000165.1, from coordinate 6,544 downwards.
CCCCCAACAATGCGGCGCCTGCGGCCAGCGCGGTCGGCGCTGCCAGGAAATCGTCGCCGAAGGACGCGGCCGACAAGGCGTCGCCCGCCCACCCTGCGAGGCCCGTCAAGTCGGTCCACCCGCGGACCGAAATCGCTGCGGCGCCCAAGCCGCGCACGGGCGAAGACGACCCGGACACGGCGCTCGTCGCAGCGGTCATCGCCCGTCTCGACCGGCGCGGCGCGACGCCGCCACGCGCCGCGATCGAACACGACGCGGCGACGGCCGTGAGGGTCCGCGAGTGCGAAAGCAAGACCGATCTGCTCGAGGTGCGCCGATGCCGCAACAGGGTGTGCGACGGACGGTGGGGCAAGGTCGACGCATGTCCCTCGTCGCGGGCACCCAAGGTCTTGTCGGGCGCCGGAACCGACCACGACAAGGCACTTTGACGCGCTGAAGTCGAGGGCGTCGAACGCGGCCGCGCGGGTCGAGTAGGCGCTGGTGTCGCTGCTCGACCGGACACCGCTTCTACGCTACGCGGGGCCGACATCGAGCATCCCGGGGTGTCGAGCTGCGTCGACTGCGCACTGCCGTAGGTGCCGGCCCGGGCGGTGGTGGAGACCAGCAGTCCCTGCTCCGCCCGCAGGCTCGACCAGCCAAGGGGGCCGGCCTCGAACCCCGAACCGCGCCAGGCGCCGCGCTGGACCGAGTCGGCGGCATGCTGGATCAGGTGGCCGAGCGCGACCCCGGACGCCGCGTGGCTCGCGTGCAGCCGGGTCCGCAGCTGGGCGGTCGCGTCGTCGAGTGCCCATTGGTTGAAGGTCACTTGGCAGTTAGGGCGCCAACGCGGCATCGGTATCGGCATCTGCACACAGCGGGATGCAGGCCGGTATCGATTTCGAAGGCGTCGCAAGCCAATTCGACGATCCTGAGAACTTCTCCCAGCTAAGCATTGCGCCCGGAGGGGCATCTCCCCGATAGCTACGCGTGGTTTCGTCGGCGCGCGCTTTTCTTAACCGTCCTTTCTTAAGACTCGCGCAGTCGCCGTTCGATGGGAAATACGCTCCACCGCAAACGTTTCTGCAGCGAGCCCCAAAGGCCTTGCTTGAAAAAGATCGTCGTTACGATCGCCAGCAATCCCAGCCCCAGCAAATACCAGCTTCCGTAGTCGCTGAAGGCCTTGTTCAAGCCCCAAAAAATCATTGCGCCGATGATGGGACCTTCGATGCGTCCGATGCCACCAATCACGACCATGAAGATCGCGAAGGCAGTCCAGTTGACACTGAAGGCGGCATCGGGCGAGATGCGGAGGTTGCTGACGAGGTAGAGCGCACCGGCCAGCCCCGCGCCGCCGGCGGCCACCAGGTAGACCGCCAGTTTCATGCGCTGCACCGCGATACCCTGGCTCTCGGCGGCGACCTCGTTGTCGCGCACTGCCATCAGCGCCAGGCCGTGTTTGCTGCGCAGGAAGAGGTAGATCGCCGCCACGGTAGCAACAACACAGACGAGTGTCATCCAATACGTCGAACGTTCGCGCGTGAGCTTGTCGATGCCGCGCAAGGCCGTAAGGCTGGTGCCAGACCCGCCGCCGACGACAGGAATGTTGGCGATCGAAATCCGCACGACCTCCGACATCACCCAGGTGCCGATGGCGAAGTAGCCTCCCTGCAGGCGGAACGCGAACCACGACAGCGGCAGCGCCAGCAACGCCGCGATCAGCGCGGCGAGCGGGATCGCAACGAAAGGGTTCATGCCCGCGAAGTTGCCAAGCACCAACAGCGCATAGCCGCCGAGGCCGAAGAACGCCTGCTGCCCGATGCTGACCATGCCTCCGTAGCCGGCGAGCAGGTTCCACATCATCGCGAAGATGAGGTAGCAGGACAGCTCGACGACGTCGCGCATCCAGCTCGATTCGCCCCAGAACGGCAGGCTCGCGGCCAGAACCACCAGCACACCGCCGCCGACCAGCGCCAGGCTGTTGCCGCGGGTAGCGCGGTCTACCACCACAGGATCGTTACCCACCGATCAACTCCTCGTCTTTGGAAACAGGCCCTGCGGCCGCACGCTCAGCACGACCAGGAATACCAGGTGGCCGAACCAAACGCCCCAACCGGGATCGAACTGGAAGCCCAACTGCTGCGCCAGGCCCAGCACCAGCGCTCCGACGAACGTGCCCCAGAAGGAGCCCATGCCGCCGATGATCACGGCCTCGAAGGCGAACAGAAGGAGCAGCGGCCCGTCGCTGGGTGCGACCGTGGTGCGCATGCCCTGGAGCACGCCCGCCAGCGCCATGAAGACGAAGGCCACGGCGGTGGCCAGCGCGTAGACCTTGTTCGCGTCCAGCCCCATCAGTTCGGCAATCTCGCGGTCGTCCGAGACGGCGCGGAAAGAACGGCCGAGCGCCGTGTGATCGAAGAGCGCCTGCAGGCCAGCGGTACCGACCAGAGCCAGGCCGAAGATCAGCAGTGGCAGCCAGCCCACCGCGATGTCTCCGCCGAGTGCGAGGCTGCTCGTGGCCAGCGGCCCGGCGTCGAGTGCACGCGGGTCGGCGCTGAACAACTCCAGTAACAGGTTCTGCGTCACGATCGACAGTCCGAATGTCACCACCATCGACGGCAGTGGGTCGCGGCCGACAGTGCGGTTGAGCACCCAGCGTTGCAGCGCATAGCCCATGCCGAAGCTCGGCAACAGCAACAACGCAGCGATGGCCAGCGGATGCCAGGGCAGCACCGTCGCTACTGCCACCGCCGCGAAAGCGCCGAGCACAATGAAGTCACCGTGTGCGACGTTGGTCATCCGCATCACGCCGAAGATCAACGACAGGCCGAGCGCGAACAGGCTGTAGAGCCCGCCCAGCAGCAGGCCTTGCAGCAAGGTGTCGATGACCGAGTTCATGCGCTCATCCCGAAATAGGCCTGGCTGATCTGCTCGGGCTCCAGCGCGGCACTCGGCCCCTGCAACGTGACGCGGCCTTCCTGCAGGCAGTAGAGCCGGCTCGACACGCGGCAGGCCAACGCCACGTCCTGCTCGACCACGACCACGCTCATGCCTTCGCCCGTGATCTGCGGCAGCGCGCGGTAGATCTCGGCGATGACGATGGGCGCCAGGCCAAGCGAGAGTTCGTCGCACAGCAGCACGCGCGGGTTGCTCATCAACGCGCGACCGATCGCGACCATCTGCTGCTGGCCGCCCGACAGGGAAGTCGCGGGCTGTCGGCGCTTCTCGTGCAGGATCGGGAACAGCTTGCACAAACGCTCGATCGACCACGCACCCGGCCGGCCGACAACTCCGCCCATCCGCAGGTTCTCTTCCACCGTGAGGCTCGGGAACAGACGCCGACCTTCGGGCACCATGGCTACGCCCTGGCGCACGATGCGGCCCGGCGGCTGCCCGCCGATCGGCGCACCGTCCAGCAGCACCATCGCGGCGGGCACCTTGACCAGACCGGTCAGCGCTTTCAGGAAGGTGCTCTTGCCGGCACCGTTGGCCCCGATGACCGCGACCACCTCACCCGCGTCAAGCCGGAAGTCGATGCCGTACAACGCCTGCGCATCGCCGTAGGACGCGCGCAGTCCGCGGGCTTCCAGCATGGCAGTCGTCACGCTGCGATGCCCATGTACACGCGGCGCACCTCTGGGTTGGCCATCACCGCGCGCGGCTCGCCCTCGGCCAGCAGGCAACCGAAATTGATGACCACCAGGCGGTCGGCAACGGCCAGCAGCGCGTGCACTACGTGCTCGATCCACAACATCGTCACTCCCTGGGCCTTGATGCGCTGGAGTTCTGCGACGAGTTGTTGCGCCTCGGGTTCGGTCAGGCCGCCGGCAATCTCGTCGAGTAGCAGCAAGCGCGGCCGCGTGGCCAGCGCGCGCGCCAGTTCGAGGCGCTTGCGATCCAGCAGCCGCAGCGACCCTGCGGCTTCGTTGGCACGCGTGGCGAGGCCGGTCTGCTCGAGCACGTCGCGCGCGGTACGCCAGCCCTCGCGTTCGGTCTGACCGCCGCCGAAGCAAGCGGCTACGACCATGTTCTCGAACACCGTCAAGTGACCGAAGGGCTGCGGGACCTGGTAACTGCGTCCGATGCCGGCGCGACAACGCAGGTGCGGGCGCAGCCGAGTGATGTCGCGCCCCTCGAACAGCACCGAGCCGCCATCAGCAGCCGCATCGCCGCTGATCAGGTTGAACAGCGTCGTCTTGCCAGCACCATTCGGGCCGAGGATGCCCAAGGCCTGGCCTTCGTCGACCGCCAAAGACACGTCATCGATGACCTTGAGCGCGCCGTAGGACTTGCGCAACCGCTCTAGCGCAAGGATAGGCATGCGGCGCTCAGAACGGCACCACGGCCTTGAGCCACATTGAACTTCATGGTGGGTAGTTTTTCGATTTGTGATGGGTAGTGGCGGCGCAACTCAAAGGCTGCGAATGGCAGCAGCGGTCGGGATGTTCGGAGCGGTCTGGTTGTCAACGATCACCAGTTCGTATTTGTTCTTCGTTCCCTTCACCCATTGACCACCGACCAACGGTGTCTTCGATACATTACGCATCGGCCCTGCACCACCGAACTTCACAGGCCCGACCACGGTGGCGAGTTGGGTCGCCGCCACCGCGTCGCGGATCGAAGCTTTGCTCTCCACATCCTTGGCGCGTTTGAACGTGTCGACCGCCAATTCGAGCAGCGCGTGCGAGAAGCCAATCGGCTGCGTCCACTGCTTCTTCGTGCTCGATTCGTAGGCAGCGGCCAGCGCCTTGGCCGACTGCCCTGTCAGCGACGAGGTGTACGGGTGCGATGGCGACCACCACACTTCGACCGACACGCCGTCGGCCAGGTCGCCGACCGCCTCGACCGTGGCCGGGTACAGAAGCGCCTTGGCCACCGAGATCACCTTGGGCTTGAAGTTCTGCTGGCGCGCCTGCGTCAGGAATGTCTTCATGTCCGGCGGGATCACGACGCCGGTCACGATCTCCACGCCGTCGCGTTTGAAGGCCGAGATGTGCGAGGCCAGCGTCTGCGTCATGTTCTGGTAGCGGCCCGGGTCGGTCAGCATGAAGCCCATCGCCGCCAGCGCCGGCGGCATGCCGAGCTTGGTGTCGCCCCAGGCATTGCCGTCGCTGTCGTTCGGGAACAGCCCACCGACCTTCTTGTTCGTCGGCACCGATTTCCACATGTTGGTGAACACGGCGATCACGTCTTCCAGGCCCCAGAAGAAGTGGTAGGTCCACGCGAACCCCTTGGCCGGGTCGCCCTTGCGACCGAAGAACCAGGGCTGCCATGGCGCCATGGTCGACAGGCAAGGCACTTCGTTCAGTTCGCACGCGTCCGACACCGGATTGGTCGTCTCAGGTGTCGACGACACCACCATCAGGTCGATCTTGTCCTTCAGGATCAGGTCGTTCGCGACCTCCGCCGCGCGGTTTGGATTGGACTGGCTGTCCTTCAGGATCACCTGGATCGGATGGCGCTTGCCGTTAACGATGACGCCGTCGACAAGCGTCTTCTGCAAGGCTTCGATCGTCCAGCGATCGGCCTCGCCGAACGCTGCCAGCGGGCCGGTCTGCGGCGAGACGAAACCAACGCGCAGGGCGCGCGCCGACTGGGCCCATGCGGGCCTGGCCAACTGCATCGAGGTCAGACCAGCGGCCGCCGAGATCAGCAATTGTCTTCTCGAGGTGCTCGTTTCCGTCATGCAAGTCTCCTTGTGATTATCGTGAAATTGGCGGACGAACCCATCCCTACAGCTTGCTGCCATCTCCGAGAAACAGGACCCGTCAAGGTGAAGAGTGGCCGCCTAGGCCTCGGTGTTTTCCAGAAAGTAGGCGGGCAGCTCGGGGCCCCAGAGGTACAGCGAGTCCTCGGGCGGGTAGTCCCCGGCCGGCCAGACCATGCCCGCGGGCACGTAGTCGATGTGCGCCGAGTACTCGGCAAACGAGCCCCACGGGTCGCGCACATAGTGGAAGTAGTTGGAACCCAGCACATGGCGCCCTGTGCCCCAACCCTGCGTGTGGCCGGCTCGACGCATCTGCTCGGCGCCGCTGCCCACGTCTTCGATGCCCGGCACGTCCCAAGAGCTGTGATGCCAGCCCTTGGCTTTGCTGGAGACGAACGCGACGAGATGGTGGTCCGAGCCATGCCGGCCGTGCATGAACGCCACCAGTCCTTTCGTACCGTCCGACAGGCGCAGGCCGAGCGCATCGACGTAGAAGCGCACGGCGCGCTCGATATCGGGCGTGAACATGAAGACGTGCGACAGACGTGTCGGCCGCACCGGCTCGGCATGCCTGCGGCCATCAACACCGCGCGCCCCGGCCGGGATCTGGATCGCCTCGTTCGGCGCCTTCACGTCCGGCGAGGTCTTGGCACCGACCTTCACTTGCAACAGGTTGCCGTCCGGGTCGAGGAACCAGGCGCCTTCACCGCTGACGTGGGAGCCGCTGGCCCGTCGCCCACCCTGCGCCAACACCTGCGCGACAAGCGCATCGTATTCCTCGACCCAGCAGTTGAAGCTGAGGTAGGCGAGCGATTTGCTTGGCGCCAGATGCAGTCGACCCCAGACATGCGGGCGGCCGGC
>CAZZWY010000164.1:0-8217 GCA_964657785.1 uncultured Acetobacteraceae bacterium | reverse complement strand
CGCTACTCGCCGCCCGGCTCGCGGGTCGAGATCCGGGTCGCCGAGACGGGCGGCGTGCCGACGCTGCAGGTCGACGACGCCGGCCCCGGCATCGCACCGGCCGACCGCGAGCGCGTCTTCGACCGCTTCGTCCGCAACGCGGCCGGTGGCGAGGCCGGCACCGGGCTCGGCCTCGCGATCGTGCGCAGCGTGGCCGAGCGGCACGGCGCGACGGTCGAGCTCGGGGAGTCGCCTCTCGGCGGGTTGCGGGTGAGCGTACGGTTTGGGTGCAAGCGCGCTGAAGACCTGTGAACGACTCCGACATGCCCGCTCGTCCCACCTGAAATGCCCACTCGGGGTTGCAACTTCTCGCCGCAGCGCCTGAACTCGGTTCGGCGCTCACCGCGCCCAGGCGATCAGCGCCTTCGCGAGCGGTCGCGCCTCGGGCCTCGCGAGCAGGTAGAACGACAGGCGGCCGGGCGAGGGCCAGCGCTTCGGGTCCTGCCGTGACAGCACGGCCATGTCGGGCGTGATCGCCGCCGCGTTCAGGCAGCCCACGCCCCAGCCTGCGCGGATCGCCGCGACCGCCGCCTGGCTGCCGGTGCAGCCGAGCTGCAGATGGTGCGCACGGCCGTTGCGCGCAAGTGCCTTCAATGCGATCTCGCGCACCGGGCATTCCTTGCCGAGCAGCACCAGCGGCACCGCCCGGCCCGCCGGCAGCGCGAGGCGTGGCGACGCGACCCACGCGAGCAACTCGCGCCGCAGCAGCTTTGCGCCCGGCGGCGGTGCGGTCGCGGTGACGACGATCAGGTCGGCCTCGCCCTGCGTCCAGTGCTGCTGCAGCGGTGCCGAGGTGCCGAGCAGCAACTCCAGCCGCGCATCCCCGGCGGCATCGCGCAGCACGCCGAGCAGCTCGCCGAGACGATCGGCCATGAAGTACTCGCTGATGCCGAGCCGATGCACTGCGGCCTCGCGGGCGGGGTGCACTGCTGCCTGCGCCTCGGCCTGGGCGCGCAGCAGCGCCTGCACGTGCGGCAGGAAGGCGTGGCCCTGTGCCGTCAGCGCGAGCGAGCGCGTGCTGCGCTCGACCAAGTGCGCGCCGAGGGCGGCTTCGAGCTGCTGCAGCTGGGTGCTGACGGCCGACTGCGTTCGATGCACCTGTTGCGCGGCACGCGTGATCGAGCCAGCGCGGGCGATGGCCGCAAAGCTGCGCAGCCAGGCGGGGTCAAGGTCATTCATCGAGGTATTCGTTGAATGAGATTGAAATGATCTGCTTCACGGATGAATGATCGTTGCCTAAAGTTCTCTCGTCAATCACTTCGCGAGAAAACGCCATGCCTTACCTGCACATCCGAGTCTCCGGCGAAAAGGACGACGAGCTCGCCGCCCGCATCGCCGAAGCCGCGGTCGAACTCACCGCCACGCTCCTCGGGAAGAGCCGCCCTCACACGGCCGTGGTCGTCGAGTTCACCGGCCCGAATCATTACTGGTCGATCGCGGGTCTGCCGCTGCGTGCCGCTGAACCGCGCAGCTACCACTGGGTCGTGAGCATCACTGACGAGACCAACACGAAGACCGAGAAGGCGCGCTACCTGCAAGCCGTGCACTCGGCGATGCGCGAACTGCTGGGCGGTGTCGCGGAGGTCTCCTATGCCCATGTCGCCGACCTCCGCGGCAGCGCCTACGGCTACGGCGGGCGGACGCAGGAGTCGCGCTACCAGCAGCCGGGTTGAGACCCGACCTGCGGGCGAATGCGGGTCTTCATCGTGGGCTCATCGAGCATTAACCGGGGCTTAACCGGCAGTCCCTATCTTCTCGGTCAAGCGGAAAGTGTCCGCACCCCTTTGTCCGTACCCTTTCACCCACAGGAGATGTCATGAGAATCAAACCCTTGAGCGCCGCGATGGTTGCGGCCGGCGTGCTGGCGGTGGCTGGCGCCGGCACGGCCGGTGCCATCGATCTCACCCCGGGCTGGTTCAAGAGCAAGCCGGCGGCGACGCAGGGCGCCGTGGTTTCCGACGCGAATGCGCCGGCGCCGGTGCCGCTGCTGAGCGCCCAGGGCGTGCCGAACTACCGCGCGATCGTCAAGCAGTCGGGGCCGGCCGTCGTCGGCGTCACCGTGGCCGGCATGCACAAGGAAAGCGCCGACGAGCAGGGCCTGCCGCAGGGCATGGAGAACGATCCGTTCTTCAAGTTCTTCCGCGGCATGCCGGGCTTCCAGCAGCGCGGCCCGCAGGGCCCGGTGCCGTTCAAGGGCCTGGGCTCGGGCTTCATCATTTCCTCCGACGGCCTGATCCTGACGAACGCCCACGTCGTGCGCGAAGCGAAGGAAGTGACCGTCAAGCTTGCCGATCGGCGCGAGTTCTCGGCCAAGGTGCTCGGCTCCGACCCGACGACCGACATCGCCGTGCTGCGCATCAAGGCGACCGGCCTGCCGACGGTGCGGCTCGGCGACCCGCGCCAGCTCGAGGTCGGCGACCCGGTGCTCGCGATCGGCCAGCCGTACGGCCTGGAGCAGTCGGCAACGCAGGGCATCGTGAGCGCGAAGGGCCGATCCCTTCCCGGCGACGCGGTCGTGCCGTTCATCCAGACCGACGCCGCGGTGAACCCGGGCAACTCCGGCGGCCCGCTCTTCGACGGCAGCGGGGCGGTCGTCGGCATCAACGCGCAGATCTACTCGCAAAGCGGCGGCTTCCAGGGTCTCTCGTTCTCGATCCCGATCAACGTCGCGTTGAAGGTGAAGGACCAGATCGTCGCCACCGGCAAGGCGTCGCATGCCAAGCTCGGCGTGACGATCCAGGATCTGAACCAGTCGCTCGCCGACTCCTTCGGCCTGAAGCAGGCGGATGGCGCGCTGGTCGCGAGCGTCGCCAAGGGCAGCGCCGCGGCCGCCGCAGGGCTCAAGCCCGGCGACGTGATCACCGCGGTCAACGGCGAGCCGGTGGTGCGCTCGGGCGCGCTCTCGAGCCTGATCGGTCTCTCGGCACCCGGCGAGAAGGTGCGACTGAGCGTGTGGCGCGATCACGCGTCGCGCGAGCTCGAGGCGAAGCTCGGCGGCGCGGAGGCCGATGAATCGGTCGTGGCGGATGCCGATGGCGCCGTCGCGCCGGGCCAGCTCGGGCTCGGCCTGCGCGCCCTGACGCGCGAAGAGCGCAAGGAGTCGGGCATCGACGAAGGCCTGGTCGTCGAGAACGTCGCCGGCCCGGCCGCGAAGGCCGGCATCCAGCCGGGCGACGTGGTGCTGGCGATCAACGGGCGCGCGGTGTCGTCGCTCGAGACGGTCAAGGGCGTGCTCGCCGGCAAGCCGAAGAGCGTCGCGCTGCTGGTTCAGCGCGAGGGCGACAAGATCTTCGTGCCGGTCAATTTGGGCTGAAGCGCCGAAGCGGAGTCGCCGACGCAATTGCGCGGCGAAGGCGACTCACTCGGAGGCGCGCCGGTCGCGCGATCGCGATGAAAAACTTTGGCCTCCGAGTTCGGCGTCACGCGGGGTGTCCAACCACCCCCCGCCGAAGCCGGCGCGCCGGAGGCCGCGCGCGACGGCCGGGGACGCGCGCATCAGGCGCCAGATCAGGCCCGACAGATGGTTCTCGATCATGAGCACCGTCGGCCCCTCGTTGATCCCGAAGTGGAACGGCGAGACCCAGCCGACGCCCGGGTGCCGGCGGTGGCCGGGGTAGGTGGCGTTGAACGAGGCCTTGAAGCCGTCGTTGTCCTGAACGTGCAGGGGCAGCAGGCGCATGTGCTCGATCGTCGGCAGCACGAGGTCGGGCGCGAACGGGAGCGAGGCGACGACCGCCCACGGCGCCAGGGTGCCGTCGTCGGGCCCGTTCGGCACGCCGCGAGCGACGTAGTCGAAATAGGTGCGGCCGGCGAGCCGCTGGCCGCCGCGCGAGCCGCCGGGACCGTCGCACGCGGAGATTCCCCAGCAGTGTTCGCCGTACATCGCGTGCCGCAGCGGGTTGCGGATCGCGTAGCGTTGCTGCACTTGCGTGGCCCGCCGGCTGTTCTCGAAGTAGTCGCTGTCGTGATCGCGCATGAAGGCGTCCCGGATCCCGCGGAAATCGATCCAGGCGTGCGACATCTGGTGGATGAAGAGCGGGCCGGCATGCAGGTACTCGATGCCTTCGACCGACTTCCATTCGTAGGTCGAGGCCCAGATCGGGTAGGCGTCGTCGGTCACCGGATGCGTCGGCGCGCCGAGCGCCAGCACGTAGAGGATCAGCGCCTCGTCGTAGCCGAGCCAGTGCCACGGCAGGAAGCCCGGCTTGTCGGTGTCGGGGCGCCAGCCGTGGCAGATCGCCGGACCGCCGGCCTGCATCCAGTGCCAGTCGACCCGTGCATAGAGCGCGTCGGCGAGATCGCGCAGTTCGCGCTCGGCGGCGCCCTCGCCGTCGTAGTACGCGCGGGCGACGAGCACGCCGGCCATGAGCAGGGCGGTGTCGATGCTCGAGAGCTCGCTGCTCCAGGCGCGCCGGCCGGTTTGGGCGTCGAGGAAGTGGTAGTAGAAGCCTTTGTAGCCGGTCGCGGTCGGCGAGTCGCTCTGCTCGCTCTGCATCAGGAACCGCAGCATCGCGAGGCTGCGCTCGACGGCCTGGGTACGCGCGAGGTAGCGGCGTTCGACACCGACGCACCAGGCGCTGAGCGCCATGCCCATCGCCGCGATGCTGGCGACCCAGCCGGCGGCGCTCTTGTCGAGCACGAGCCCGTGGGCAGGATTCAGCTCATGGGTGAAATAGTCGAAGGAGTTGCGCTGGATCTGTAGCAGCATCTCTTCACGGCGCGGAGTGACGTGTCCAGGCGGGGGCTTTGCGGTCATCGATGCGGATCGTCGGTCATGCAGGCATTCCGTGCTGGCGCGGGGGTCGGCCCGCACGCCCGCCGCGCGGCGTGCCGTGGCTCAGAGATTGGTGCGCAGCTTCCAGATCTCGGGAAACAGCACCACGTCGAGCATCTTTCGCAGGTAGCCGACGCCGCTCGTCCCGCCCGTGCCGCGCTTGAAGCCGATCACGCGTTCGACGGTCGTCACGTGACGAAATCGCCAGAGGCGAAATGCATCCTCGAGATCGGTGAGCTCCTCGCCGAGCTGGTAGAGGTCCCAGTGCGCCTTCGGGTCGCGGTAGGCGACGAGCCACGCCTGCTCGACCGCGTCGCTGGGCACGTACGCGGCGGTCCAGTCGCGCTCGGTGTGGCTCGCCGGCACCGCCAGGCCGCGCCGGGCCAGCAGACGCAGCGACTCGTCGTAGAGCGACGGCGCCCGCCAGGCCGCTTCGACGCGCGCGAGCAGGTCGGGGCGGTGCGCGTGTGCCTTGAGCGTCGCGGCGTTCTTGTTGCCGAGCATGAATTCGATGCAGCGGTACTGGGCGCTCTGGAAGCCGCTGCTGTTGGCCAGATACGGCCGGATGCGCGAATATTCCGGCGGCGTCATCGTCGCGAGCACGTCCCAGGCGTGGACGAGCTGCTCCATGATCTTGCTGACCCGCGCGAGCATTTTGAACGCGCTGCCGAGATCGTCGGCGGCAACGGCGTTCATCGCCGCGGCGAGCTCGTGCAGCAGCAGCTTCATCCAGAGCTCGCTCGTCTGATGCTGGACGATGAAGAGCATCTCGTTGTGGTCCGGCGACCGCGGATGCTGGGCGCCGAGCAGTTCGTCGAGGTGCAGGTAGTCGCCGTAGCTCATGTCCTTCGAAAAATCGAGCTGGGCGCCCTCGTCGACGACGATCTTCTCGGCGCTCATCACGTCACCGCCGCTCGCCGGTTGAAGCGTTCCTGCCGCCATTCGCCGCTCTCGAGCACCGCGCGGAGCGTCTCGGCGGCGTCCCACGCGTCGACGAAGCGGGTGTAGAGCGGCGTGAAGCCGAAGCGCAGCACGTCGGGAGCGCGAAAGTCGCCGATCACGCCGCGCTCGATCAGGGCCTGCATCACCGCGTAGCCGGCGTCGGGGTGGGCGAAGCTCACCTGGCTGCCGCGCGACGCCGGATCGCGCGGCGTGACGAGCACGAGGCCGTGGCCCGCACAGCGCGTCTCGACCGCGTCGATGAAGAGCGACGTCAGCGCGAGCGACTTGGCGCGCAGCGCCGCCATGCCGCCGAGCGCCTCGAGCCGGCCGAAGACCTCGAGCCCGCAGTCGAGCGCCGTCATCGACAGCACCGGCGGCGTGCCGCAGACGAAGCGCTCGATCCCCGGCGCCGGCCGGTAGCCGGCATCGAACTCGAACGGCGCCGCGTGGCCGAGCCAGCCGGAGAGCGGCTGGCGTGTCTGCTCGCGGTCCATCCGGGCGAGCTGGCGGGCGTGCGCCCAGACGAAGGCGGGCGCGCCGGGGCCGCCGTTGAGGTATTTGTAGCCGCAGCCGACGGCGAAGTCGGCGGCGGCGGCATCGTCGCCGCCGGCGTTGAGATCGACCGGCACCGCGCCGGCGGAGTGGGCCAGGTCCCAGACGACGATCGCCCCGGCGGCGCGCGCCGACCGCGTCACCTCGGGCATCGAGTGCATGCGGCCGGTGCGGTAGTTGACGTGCGTCAGCATCAGGATGGCGAGCGAGTCGGCCCTCTGCGCTGGCAATTCGTCGGCATCGATCAGCTTCAGCTGCAGGCCGTGCTGTGCCGCGACGCTCTCGGCGAGGTAGAGATCGGTCGGGAAGTTGCTGCGCTCGGACACGATGACGCGGCGCTGCGGCGAGTCGACCCGCACCTGCGCCGCGGCGACGCTCAGCACCTTGAAGAGGTTCACCGACGTCGAGTCGCCGACGATCAGTTCCCCGGGTCGCGCGCCGACCAGCGCCGCGATCTTCGCGCCGAGACGCTGCGCCAGATCGATCCAGCCGGCGGTGTTCCAGCTGCGGATGAGGCCCTGTCCCCACTCGGCCTCGATGACCTGTTGGATGCGCGGCGCCGTCGCCCGCGGCAGCACGCCGAGGGAATTGCCGTCGAGGTAGATGACGCCCTCGGGCAGCACGAACGCCTCGCGCAGCGGCGCGAGCGGGTCGGCCCGGTCGAGCGCGAGGCAGTCGTCTCGATCGGTCATCCGGGCTCCCGCAGGGAATCGAGCTCCCGCAAGACCGCCCGCACCGGCGAGGCGTCGGCGCGCGTCAGCTTGAGCGGCAGGGCGATCAGTTCGTAGTCGCCTTCGGGCACGTCGTCGAGGACCAGGTTTTCGAGCACGCGCAGGTCGAGGGCGCGAAGCTGCTGGTGGCTCGCGAGCGACTTGCTGTCGGCCGGGTCGACCGAGGCGGTGTCGATGCCGACGAGGCGCACCCCGCACGCCGCGAGCCAGGCGATCGTCTCCGGCGCGAAGGCGCTGAACTCGGCCGACCAGGTCGAGGCCGCGCGGCGACACGTCCGCACGAGGACTCTTTCAGGGAGGCCGGCCGCCGCGTGAGCCAAATGCGTCGGCGTCACCAGCGGGCCGCAGTCGATCGCGTGGATCACGCGGCAGGGCCCGAGGAAGGGGGCGAGATCGACCTCGCCGATCGTCGCGCCGTCCTTCGCATAGTGGAGCGGCGCATCGGCATGCGCGCCGACGTGCGGCGAGAGCGTGATCGCCGCGACGTTGACCGGGCAGCCCGGGCCGATCTGTGCCGACCAGACCTGCGAGTAGGGCGTGTCGCCCGGGAACACCGGCGCCTCGGGGGCGACCGGCGGCGAGATGTCCCAGAGTCGCTTCATGGGTCGGAGGCGGCGCCGGTCAGCCGATGCGGCCGAGCAGCAGGAATTCCATCAGCACCTTCTGCACATGCATCCGGTTCTCCGCCTCGTCCCAGACGACCGACTGCGGCCCGTCGATCACCTCGGCTTCGACTTCCTCGCCGCGGTGCGCCGGCAGGCAGTGCATGAAGAGGGCGTCGGGGCGGGCCGCGGCCATCATCTCGCGGTCGACGCACCAGTCGGCGAAGTCCTTCCGGCGCGTTTCGTTCTCCGCTTCGAAGCCCATGCTGGTCCAGACGTCGGTCGTCACCAGATGCGCGTCGCGACAGGCGTCGATCGGGCTCTTGAACAGCTTCAGGCAGGCGGTGTTGCTGACGCCGGCCGCCGCCGCGTCGATCTCGTAGCCGTTCGGCGTGCTGACGTGCAGCGTGAAGCCGAGGATGTCGGCCGCCTGCAGCCAGGTGTTGGCCATGTTGTTGCCGTCGCCGACCCACGCCACCGTCTTGCCCGCGATCGCGCCGCGGTGCTCGATGAACGTGAACAGGTCGGCCAGGATCTGGCACGGGTGGAACTCGTTCGTGAGGCCGTTGATGACGGG
>CAZZWY010000163.1:0-8220 GCA_964657785.1 uncultured Acetobacteraceae bacterium | reverse complement strand
CATGAAGAACGTCGACGACGTGAACCGCAAGGCGTCGACGACGGCCATCGTGAAGGTTCAGCTGTCCACCTGCCGCTATGTCGCGAGCGGTGCCGGCGCCGCCAGCTGCAAGGAAACGCCGCGCGTCACGGTGCTCGAGGTGGGCGAGAAGAAGTGGGGCCCCGAGAAGAAAGACTCCCGCGCCATCGCCCTGGTGCTCCAGCCGGTGACGGACAAGGGCGTCGGCATGCTGACCTACGAATACACCGACACGGACCGGGAGAACGACGTGCTGATGTACCTGCCCGCGCTGGAAAAGGTGAGGCGCGTGGTGTCCGGCGGCGACGGCAACGAGGACGGCGGCAGCTTCTTCGGCAGCGAGTTCTTCGTCGACGACACCCAGCTGAAAAAGCTCAACGACTACAGCTACGCGCTGGTGTCCGAAGACGTTCTGGACGGCCACGCGGTCTGGATCATCGACGCCGTGCCCACCGAGAAGCGCGCGGCCAAGACGCAGTACAGCAAGTCGCGCATGTGGATCGACAAGGAACGATTGCTGATCCTGCGAGAGGACATCTACAACCGCGCCGGCCTCTTCTACCGCCAGCGCCTGAACCGGGACCTCGCGCTGGTCGACAACGTCTGGCTGGCGCGGCAGCAGACGATGAACAACCTGTCGACCAACCGGATGACGGTGCTGCGCAACATCTCGGCAGCCTACAACAAGGAGGTGCCGGACGAGCTGGTGACCGAGCGCAGCCTGACGGATGCCACGTTCCGCGAACGAACGCTGGCGACCCTGCGAAGCAACTACAAGTGAGCAGGGCTCGGAGGCGATGGTCATGAGCACAGCGAACGACGGCCGGCAGGCGGACGACTCCGGCATCGCCGTGATCGGCATGGACTGCCGCTTTCCGGGCGCCCGCGATGCGGAACAGTACTGGAGCAACCTGGCGGGAGAGGTCGACAGCATCCGCGAGATCCCGCCGGATCGCTGGGACTGGCGACGCTACTACGGCGATCCGCGCGAGCCGAACCGGACCAACAGCCGCTGGGGCGGCTTCATCGACGATGTCGACAAGTTCGACTCGGAGTTCTTCCATGTCTCGCCGGCGGAGGC
Source organism: uncultured Acetobacteraceae bacterium (assembly GCA_964657785.1). Classification (GTDB taxonomy): domain Bacteria; phylum Pseudomonadota; class Gammaproteobacteria; order Burkholderiales; family Burkholderiaceae_C; genus LMDS01. Next base: position 7,121 of record CAZZWY010000163.1, on the reverse strand, counting down.
GGAGCTGATGGACCCGCAGCAGCGGTTGATGCTGGAACTCTGCTGGGGCTGTCTGGAAGCCGCGGGCTACCTGCCGGAGAAGCTGGCCGGCAGCGCCACCGGCGTGTTCGTCGGCGTCGGCGGCCTCGACTACCGGGAACTGCTCGAGGCGACGCTGCCGACCGTCGAGGCGCACCGCTCGACCGGGAACTACCTGTCGCTGGTGGCCAACCGCGTCTCGTACTTCCTGAACCTGCGCGGCCCGAGCATGCCTTTCGACACGGCGTGCTCGAGCTCACTGTTCGCGATCCATTCCGCGGCGCAGTCGATCCGCAGCGGCGAGTGCGAGATGGCGCTGGTGGGGGGCATCAACATCCTCCTCAGGCCGACAACGTTCATTTCGTTCGCCAAGACCGGCATGCTGTCGCCCGAAGGACGCTGCAAGACCTTCGACGCGGCGGCGGACGGCTATGTCCGCGGCGAAGGCGGCGGCGTGATCCTGCTCAAGTCGCTGCGCAAGGCCATCGAGGACGGCGACGCCATCCACGGCGTGATCAGAGGTTCGGCGATCAACCATGGCGGGAAGTCGCAGACGCTGACCTCGCCGAACGCCTATGCGCAATCGCAGGTCATCCAGGAAGCCTACAAGCGCGCCGGCATCGCGCCGGACCGGGTCAGCTACGTCGAAGCGCACGGCACGGCCACGCCGAAGGGCGATCCGCTCGAAGTGAGCGGCCTGCGGCGCGCCTGGCGCAATCTGGAAAAGCATTTCTCGGTGAAGGTCGTGGAGGGAACCTGCGGCCTCGGGTCCGTGAAGACCAACATCGGCCATCTCGAAACCGCTGCAGGCATCGCCAGTGTCATCAAGGTGCTGCTCGCGTTCAGGCACCGCCAGCTGCCCGCGCTGGTCAATTTCAAGCGTCCCAATCCGGCAATCGATCTCGAGGGGTCGCCGTTCTACCTGGTGGACCGGCTCCGGGACTGGCAGCCGCTCGAACGCTCGCGGGCCGAGGCGGGCGAGCTCGTCGCAGGCGTGAGCGCCTTCGGCTTCGGCGGGACCAATGCGCACGTCGTCCTGCAATCCTGGCAACCGGCGCATTAGCCCGCGGTCGATTCACTTGCAATTCATCGGGCGGCGCCGCTTGCCCCCCTTCCGGAGAGTCCAGCGTATGAAAACAGTCGACAAGGCAAGGTTCCACAAGCTGTATGGCGTCAAGCGGCAGCGGACGGCCTACCAGCGCAAGGACTTCACCGACTACCTGATCATGATCGCGCTCTGCGCGGCGCTGATCTGGACTGCCTACGGCGCGTTCCACGCGATGGCCATCGTCGGCGTGGCGCTGTGCGGCTACATGCTGGCGGTATTCCCGATCCGGCATGGGATCGAATTGCGCGTGCCGCTGATCGCGAAGCAGCCGCAGGAGATCCTGTACATGCTGATGCACAAGGTCGAGAACATCAAGCCGCCCTATTTCATCGCGATCGGTCTGCTCCTGCTGGAGAACTACGTGATCTCCGCGACGCCGGATCTGCCGCACAAGGTGGAGCTCACGCACAGGATCGCACTCGGTCTGTTCTGGCTGCATTTCGGCGCGCTGACGGCCTACCGCACGGCGATTCTCGTCGCGCATCTGGCCAGGCGCGAGCACGTGCGCGAAGTCCTGATGCACTCCGTCTGGAAGACTCGACTCGAGAAGCAGCCGAGCGTCGCGCTCGAGATCTTCCATGCCTTTGCCACGGGCCTGCTGACGCACATCGTCTACCTGATTCCCTGGTATCTGGTGATCCGGTACGCGAATTTCTCGCTCTTGCTGTTCCCGGTCGCGTGCGTGGCGGCCTTCTTCATCCAGAAGCTGAACGTCAAGACACTCAACGACTGGTTCTATCGCGACCACTGGCTGAGCCACAACTCGGAGCTGGACTTCATCTACCTGCACGGCCCCCATCACGATGCGATTCCCTCGGGGCTCATCGGCGTGGCCGGCAACGGCTTCCTGGAGGGCCTGTTCCGCAGCGGGCTGGCGTTTCCGATTCCCTTCTTCAATCCGGTGCTGGCCGCGTTCTACTACACCGGCGACGTCAAGATCGACATCGATCTGCATCAATACATCCCCGGCGTCTTCCCGAAGCTGCCGAAGGAATTCTTCGGCGTCATCCAGCATTCGCTGCACCACTTCGGCCGCCTGGAGCCCTACGGGTTCGCGATCAATCTCGATCAGCCGGTCTCCGACGACATCAGGAAGCGCACCCAGGTCCTGCCGGACGAGCTGAAGTATTCGATCAAGCTCGACGAGCAGCTGACCGACTACCAATGGGACAACTCGAAGTTCCGCTGGTTCCTCGGTCTGGTCGACAAGTACCACGACGATCCGGTCCCGCCAGCGCCGAAGGAAGCGCGAGGAGAGACGCTATGAAGCAAGATTGGGTGGCGGAGATGTTTCGCGCCCTGCGCGACTGCGGCGAGAACATCTCGATCGTCTATGGACAGACGCGTGAGGCGCGGCAGGAGTCCGCCGATTCGACGCTGCGCTGGTTCGAGCTGCCGCACGACCAGTACGACGGCATCAGCGGGCTGGGCGAACTGCTGCGCGGGCAGGGCCTGCGGGTGGCTCGGCTGCCGACGCTGCGCGCGGACCGGTTCGGCTTCCTGCGCGGGCTGTGCGGAATGGTGACGGTGCTGCCGGCGCTGGCGGTGAGGCGCCAGCAGTGGAACTTCGACTTCGACTGGTCGCGTGACGCCGGCGGTCTTCCGGCCGGCGAGCGTGTCGTCTGGCGGATGTTCACGCAGGACCAGACGCAGGCCATCGTCCTGGCGGCCAAGGCCGCGGGTGTCACCGTCAATACCTATCTGCTGCTGCATCTCGACGCGGCCGTCTCCGCCGAACTCACCGGCCCGCTGGCGCCGCGGCGCTGGATGATTCCGGTCAACCTGCGCGGTGCGGTGCGGCGCGACGCCGAGCTGCCGCCGCAGATGTCCTTTCTCGGCGTCGACATCGAACACGGCGTGTCGCTGCAGCGGCTGCAGGCAGGCATCGACCGGCAGAAGGCGCGCGGCTATCACTGGGGCATGTGGATCCTGCTGCACCTGGGCCGCGTGCTCGGCGCGCAAGGCATGCGGCAGGACATCCGCAAGCGCGAGCGCCAGCAGCACGGCGTCACCGGCATGTTCTCGAATCTGGGCGTATGGAACGTCTCGGGAGCGGGGCACTGGATCTTCTGTCCGGCCGTCACCCGCGTCTATCCGGTCGGCGCCGGCTGCATCACGATGAACGGCCGCCTGGGGCTCGCGATGCAGCTGCACGACGCGCTGGGCCGGGACCTTGCCACGGCGAACGCCCTGCTGGATGCATGGAGCCGGGCCTGCGTGCAAGAGCGGGCGACGGCCGTGACGGTGTCTGCCGTCGTCGCGCCCCGGCAGGTCGCGAACGTCTGATCAACCCACCCAACTCTTCAGGGGCACCGTCATGGTCAAAGCGGGAATCGAAGCAATGAACGTCTTTGCGGGAACGGCCTTTCTCGACGTCGAGAAGCTGGCCGCGCATCGCAACCTGGATCGGACGCGATTCGAGAACCTCCTGATGAAGGAGAAGAGCGTCGCGCTGCCCAACGAGGATCCGATCACGTTCGCGGTCAATGCGGCCAAGCCGATCATCGACGGCTTGAGCGCCGAGGAGCGCAACCGTATCGAGATGGTGGTGACCTGCACCGAGTCGGCCTTCGACTTCGGCAAGTCGATGAGCACCTACTGCCACGACCTGCTCGGACTCAACCGCAACTGCCGGCTGTTCGAGGTAAAGAACGCGTGCTTCTCCGGCGTCGCCGGCCTGCAGAATGCGATCAACTTCATCCTGGCGCAGGTATCGCCCGGTGCGAAGGCGCTGGTGATCGCCACCGACATCTCGCGCTTCATGCTGGAAGAGGGCGGCAGCGCGTTCAAGATGGAATGGGCCTTCGCCGAGCCGAGCGGTGGCGCCGGTGCGGTCGCCATGCTCGTGAGCGAAACGCCGCACGTGTTCCAGGTGGACGCCGGCGCGAACGGCTCGTACGGCTACGAGGTGATGGACACCTGTCGCCCGTCCACCGACTCCGAGGCCGGGGACTCCGACTTGTCGCTGCTGTCCTATCTCGACTGCTGCGAAAACGCCTTCCTCGAGTATCAGAAGCGCGTGCGCGGTGCCGACTATGTCAACACCTTCGGCTATCTCGCCTATCACACGCCGTTCGGCGGCATGGTCAAGGGCGCGCACCGCAATCTGATGCGCAAGCAGGTCAAGGGCGTCACCGCTTCCGACATCGAAAGCGACTTTCGCCGCCGCTTCAGCCCGGGGCTGACCTATTGCCAGCGCGTCGGCAACATCATGGGGGCCACGGCGATGATGGCGCTGGCCAGCACCATCGACAACGGCGATTTCGACAAGCCGCAGCGGGTGGGCGTGTTCTCGTACGGCTCCGGCTGCTGCTCGGAATTCTTCAGTGGCGTGGTGACCCGGGCGGGCCAGGACCGGATCCGCGAACTCCGCATCAAGCAGCATCTGGACAGGCGCTACGAGCTGAGCATGGACGAATACGAGCACCTGCTCGTCGGCAGCAATGCCGTGAAGTTCGGCACGCGCAACGTGGTGCTCGACACGCGCTTCGTCCCGGGCACGCGCAAGGCGCTCGGCAAGCCGGTGCTCTTCCTCAAAGAGATCAAGGAATACCGGCGCATCTACGAATGGCTGCACTGAGCAACATGGACTACGAGACACTCAAGGTCCGCGTGCAGGACGAGATCTGCTTCGTGCAGATCCACCGCCCGGAGGCCAACAATGCGATCAACGACCGTCTGATCGAGGAGCTCGTCCGGGCGCTCGATCGCCATGGAAGCGACGTCAAGATCGTCGTGCTGGAAGGCCTTCCGGGGGTGTTCTGCTTCGGTGCGGATTTCAAGGCGCTCGAGCAGAACCTGCAGCACGGCGCCTCCGGCCCGGTGCTCGATCCGGGGCCGATGTATGGGCTCTGGCAGCGTCTCGCATCCGGCCCCTGGATCACGATCGCGCATGTGCGGGGCCAGGCCAACGCCGGCGGCATCGGCTTCGTCGCCGCCTGCGACATCGTGCTGGCGGACGAAACGGCGAGTTTCGCCTTGTCCGAGCTCCTGTTCGGCCTGATGCCGGCGTGCGTGCTGCCGTTCCTCATGCGAAGGATCGGGCGCGCCCGGGCGAACACCATGACGCTGATGACCGAGCCGGTGGCGGCAAAGATCGCGCAGGCCTGGGGACTGGTCGACGAGACCGCCGAGGACAGCGTCAACCTGTTGCGCAAGAAGCTGTTGCGCCTGCGGCGTCTGTCGAAGACCGCGATCGTCCGCTACAAGCGCTACATGACCGCGCTGGACGACACGCCCGCGGCTTCGAAAACGCTTGCTCTCGAGGCGAACCTCGAGGTCTTCTCCGACCAGGACAACCTGGACAAGATCGCTCGCTACGTGCGGACTGGGCAGTTCCCCTGGGAGCAGGCCAGGCGGTGACAGACCGCGGCCAGGCGCCAGCAGGCGGCTGCCATGAACATCTTCGATCGACGGCCGTCAGAATTTATAGGTCATGCCCAGCGCCAAGCCCCTGATCGAGAAGCCGACGCCCGCGTTGTCCGTTCCCTTGACCAGCTGAGCCCACTCGGCGTTGATCGACACGCGCTCCGAGACCGGAACATCCACGCCGATGCCGTAGGAGAAGCTGCCGTGGGCCTCCGACTGCGACACGCCGAAGGCCTTGACCGTCGCGGTTTCCTGGCCTCTGGAATAGCCGAGCAGGAGATAGGGCGCCACGCTGCCGATCTCGACACGGCCCTTTGCATACACGCCGAAGAGGTGGTCGACCTTGAGATCGACGTCGAGCCCCGAGACGTTGGCACTGTCGTGCTTGATGCCGGTTGCGGCGCGGGCTTCCACCGCGAAATTCGGAGTGAGTTCCATGCCGACCTTGAGTCCGAGTGCGAGCGGATGGATCGCGGGCGCGGCATCGCCCTTGTCGGTGACCCGGATCAGGTTCGCACCGATATAGAAATCGCTGGCGGCGTTTGCGAGCGTCGGGGCAGAGAGGCCGACGGCGATGGCGGCAATGGCGCCGAGGCATGGATGGATGGACACATTCGCTCCTTTCGGTGCAGCGTGGATGGATGGCCGCGAGGGGAAACTCTAGCGACGCGCGATGGCGCCAATAACTACCTGAACATGTAGTTGTGGTGCACGGCGCCTCGACGCGAAGATCACTTCGTCTTTCAGCGAGGTACAGGGCCATGACGACGAACCAGGCGGTCGCGGTGCAGGAACTCGGCGACGGCATCTTGGGCATCACCATGCAGGACCGGGTCCACAAGAACACGTTCTCGCCCGAGCTGGCCGAAGGACTCATCGAGGCCTTCGAATCCGCAGGCGCCAACACCCGGGCGCGGGTCGTCGTGCTGACGGGTTACGACAGCTATTTTGCGAGTGGCGGCACCAAGGAGGGATTGCGCGTCCTCTCCGAAGGCAAGGCCCGCTTCTCGGACCGGGATTTCTACAGCCTGCCGCTGCAGTGTCCGATACCGGTGATCGCTGCGATGCAGGGGCACGGCGTGGGCGGCGGGTTCGTGCTGGGCATGTTCGCCGACTTTCCCGTCCTCAGCCGCGAGAGCATCTATACGGCCAATTTCATGAAGTACGGCTTCACGCCAGGGATGGGATCGACCTTCGTGCTGCCCGCGAAGCTCGGGATCGGTCTGGCCGAGGAGATGATGATCGCGGCGCGGACGTATCGCGGCGATGAATTGCAGCGTCGCGGCATCGCGTTCCCGGTGCTGCCGCGGGCCGAAGTCATGAGCTACGCCATGGAGTTCGCCACTTCACTCGCAGAAAAGCCGCGAGTCTCGCTCGTGACCCTGAAAGATCACATGGTGCGCCGTTTGCGCGCCGGGCTGTCCCAGGCGATCGAACAGGAACTCGCGATGCACGAAAAGACTTTCCATCTGCCCGAAGTCAAGGATCGCATCGAGACGCTCTTCGGAATTTGAGCCCAGGCAAGAACACACGGCGCGGTAGCAAAGCGGTCATGCAGCGGATTGCAAATCCGTCCAGGCGGGTTCGACTCCAGCCCGCGCCTCCAGTCACCATCCTCCCGCTGCAG
>CAZZWY010000162.1:0-8231 GCA_964657785.1 uncultured Acetobacteraceae bacterium | reverse complement strand
CCAAGGGCGGGCTGGTACTCGGCTCGCGGGTCCTCACCGACGGCGGCATCGACCTGGGCGCGGTGACCGACGTGGTTCTCGAGGTCGGTGCCGCGGCCGTGGTGCGTCGACCGTGACCACCTCGACGAGCCGCCCGGGCCCCCGCGAGAACACGGCGACCTGATCGGCCAGCGCAAGCGCTTCGCCCAGATCGTGCGTGACCATGACGACAGTGGCCGACGTGGCCGACCAGGTGCTGAGCAGGTAGGCGTGCATCACCCGGCGCGTCTCCTGGTCGAGGGCGGCGAAGGGTTCGTCGAGCAACAGCAGGCGCGGCGCCAGCGCGAAGGCCCGCACCAGCGCGACCCGCTGCTGCATGCCGCCGGAGAGCTGGGCGGGCGTGCAGTGCGCGAACCGGTCGAGCCCCACGCGCTTCAGCAGCTGCAGCGCCTGGGCCCGCGCGGCGCGCCGGGTCTCGCCACGGTTCTCGAGCGCGAAGGCGACGTTGTCGAGCGCCGTCATCCACGGAAAGAGGTTGTATTGCTGGAACAGGAGCGCCGTGTCGGTCCGCGTCCCGGCGATCGGCTGGCCGGAAACGCAGACGCGACCTGTGTCGGGCAAGATCAGGCCCGCGAGCATGTTCAGGAGCGTCGTTTTGCCGCAGCCGCTCGGGCCGACGAAGGCCGTGAACGACCCGGCCGCCAGCCGCAGCGACACGTCCTCGATGGCCGGCTCGCCGTCGTAGCGCTTGCCGGCGGCCTCGAACTCGACCGAGCCCGCTGGCGGGACGCTTGCGAGCGCTGCGCTCATGTCCGCTCCCACCAGATCAGGCGGCGCTGCAGGAGCAGCATGCCGCGGTCCATGAGGAAGCCGATCACGCCGATCGTCACAATGCCGACCATCACCAGCTTCATGTTGAACATCTGCTGGCCCATCGTGATCAGGTAGCCGAGGCCGGAATTGATGCCGGCCATCTCGCCCGCCAACACCGCCATCCAGGCGCCGAAAAGGCTCATGCGCAGCGTCGTCATGATGGCCGGCGCGGCGGCGGGGATCAGCACCTTGCGCCAGATCCGCCGCCGCGGCGTGCCGAGCGTGACAGCGACCTTCAGGTACTCGTTGGGCACGGCGTCGAGCGCGGCGACGGCGGAGATCGTCACCGAGCCGAAGATCGCCATGAAGACGACGAAGACAGCGGCCGGCGCCCCGATGCCCACGACCGCGATCGCGAAGGGGATCCAGGCGACCGGCGACACCGGCGCCAGCGTCTGCACGATCGGCATGACGAGGCGACGGCCGGGCATGAACTCGAAGATGAGGGCAGCGCAGCCCAGCGCGGCGGTCACGCCGAGCGAAAGGCCGAGGGCGATGCGCAGCACGGTTGCCAGCGTGGCCTGCCACAGGCTGGTCCGCTGGACGCCGAAGCCGATCGAGGCCGAACCCTCGAGCAGGTAAGGCAGGGTCTGGCTCGGCGGCGGCAGGATCTGCGGGTTGAGCACGCCGTACGCGGCGCCGATCTCCCAGAGCGCAACGAGGAGGCCCCAGGCGGCGGCGAACCAGGCGAGCGTCGAGAAACCAGCGCGGTAGCGGGAGGCGGCGGTCGGCTTCATCAGGCGGCCGGTCGAGGCGCGGGGTGGGCGTGGCGTCGGGTCGGCCGGTGTCGTCGAGCCGTCCGGCAGGGTCGCGCGCTCCTCGACGCCTGGGGGTCTGAAGGCCTCGCGCGACGTGCGGGCGGGCACCGGCGTCAATGCCGGGCCCAATGCCGCGCTGGCGCTGGCACGAGAGGGGGTCATGGCGTGGCACCCGCGGGCCGATCGCGAGGGGCCGACGCTGCGTTCAGCGCCGCACACGCCGCCGCGAAGCATTCGACCGGCGCCTGGGCCACGCCGACGCCGATCCAGCCCGTCCGGCCGTCGACGTGGGCGATGCCGGTGTGGATGCGCACCGGGCGCCCAGCCGCCACGACGCGCTCGGCATCGAGCCCGAGGCCGACCCCGGCTTCCCCGGCAAGGGCGGGCTGGGCCTCGCGCCGGCGGGCCCGGAACAAGCCGCGCATCGCCGCGCCCGCCGCCTGCGCTTCGGCCCAGTCGCGCTGCATCGCCGCCGCGATCTGCGGCGAGGCGTGGGCGATGCAGCCGCCCATGCCGAACGCTTCCATGATGGCGCTGTCGCCGAGATCGGGCTGGGTGTGCGAGGCGTCGAAGCCGTCGAACCAGCCGCCTTCGGGCCGCGTCGCCGGCGCCGTGAACCAGCGGCCCGGCAGGCCGGCGACCTGGACGCCGCAGTCGACGCCGTTGCGGCTGATGGCGGTGACGACCGTCGACTGCTCGACGCCGGCGGCCCGGTCGAGCGCGAGCTTGGCCGCTGCCATCGCGTAGTTCAGGAAATGCTGCGGGTGCCCGGCGAGCCATTGCTGCGCCTCGGCGGGCAAGCCCGGCAGCCGCGCGAGGAAGCCCAGCATCCCGCCGATGTTGCGCTGATGCACGTCGTCGCCCAGCTCGAGGGCCTGGTCGACGATGGGCAGCACCGGCAAACCGCCCCGCGGCAGGGCCCGCGCCAGCGCCTCGCCGACCACGAGTTCGACGTGGCGCAAGCCGGCGGCGACTTCCTCGTCGTAGTGGCCGAAGCGCAGCACGCGGCGGCCTTTTTCGGCCAGGGTGGCGAAGCTCGATGCGCCGCTCGCATCGTCGACGAGCCGAAAGAGGCGCTGACCGGGCCGCACGACACCGGCCATCGGCGACACGACGCCGAGCGTGTGGTTCGCGTGCAGCCGGATCTCGCCGTCCCGCACCATTCGCGTCGCGCCTTCCAGCGAACCGGCCCAGCCTTCGTGCACGGCCGCGCCGGCCAGCGCGTTCAGCACGACACCGGCGGGCTGCTGGCCGGGGGCGTAGGGCGGGCCCGCGTGCCCGAGCTCGCCGGCTTGCAGCCCGAGGGCTTCGCGCGCCGTCACCCACTCCACGATCGCCGGTCGGCAGGCCGCGATGCGGGCCACGGCCAGGTCGTTCGCCGCTGCGCGGGTCACGGGCCGAACCTCCGGTCGCGTGGGCCGGCAGTCAGGTTCACGGAGGCGCTGTCGCATCGCCGGGACACGGGACAGGCCGCAACGCGGTGCGTGCCAGCGCCGCCCATCCGCTCCTGCCCCGCGGCACCGCTCATGCCGGCTCGGCCACTGCCGCGGGTCGGCTCTGGCGGCCGAGCGGCGCGAGGACCTCGTCGATGGACGCGCCCGTCACCTGCGCCATGCCGGGCACGTGCGGGATGAGCTCCTCCCACGGCCGCGTCTTGCGCGCCCAGACGTCGACCATCTTGCGCGCCAGAGAGGCGTCGGCGATCAGCGCGTCCATCGTCCTGCGCATGCTGTCGTTGCCCGGGGCTTCGGCGAGGTGCTTGCTGAAGGCGTACATCTCGCGGCTGTCGGCCTCGCGCCAGGCGGGATAGCTCGTCGCCCAGTCGCCGCGGGCGATGCCGTCGGCCAGCACGCCGGCCGCGTGGACCGCGTCGCAGATGCCTTGCGCAGAGGCGGGGTGCTTGAAGTGCGCCGCATCGCCGATGAGCGCATAGCCGGGGCCCGTGTGACGGCGGTAGAAGCCCTCGAGGCGCGCGCTGCCGATGACCTTGCTGACCTTGGTCGCCTTCGTCAACCGCTTCCAGAGGTCGGGGATGCTGCGGATGCGCTGCTCGTAGAACGCCTCCAGGTCGCCGATGTCGCGGCGGAGCGCGGCCGGGCCGTTCATGGTGACGACGTGGTGGCCGTCGTCGGCGGGGAAGTGGGCACAGACCCAGGGCGGCTCGAAGAAGAAGTCCTGCGTGTTGCGCGTCGCGGCGCCGCGCCAGTAGGCGTAGTAGAGCATCGTCTCGCTGGGCATCACCTTCTCGCGTTCGGCGCCGACCCAGCGCGCCGTCGCCGAATTCGCGCCATCGGCACCGACGACGATGGGGGCGTAGAGGTCGTGCTGGCGGCTGCCATCGTGCGCGACGACGCCGCGCAGCGGGTCGTCGGCCGTGCCCTTGCCGTGGAAGCCGGTCACCGCGCAGCCCTCCATCACGGTGGCGCCGGCACGGCGGGCGTGGTCGACGAGGATGCCGTCGAGCGTGATCCGGCGGACGCAGAGCGCCCAGTCGCGACCGTCGACCGCCTCGTGCGGCGCCACCCACATCCGGCCTTCGTGGTGCCAGGCGGTGTAGAGCGGTGGCGGCCGGTGGGCGAGCACGTCGTCGAGCACGCCGAGCGCGTCGAGCCGCGCCAACGTGTTGGGGTAGATAACGTGCGTCGACATCGTGTCCGACGGGAAGCGCGCGCGGTCGAGCAGCGCGACGCGCAATCCCCGGCGCGCCAGGTGGATGGCGAGCGGCGAGCCGGCGGCCCGGGCACCGACGACGATCACGTCAAATTGACTCATGCTTCTGCTCCGTGCGAAAAGGCCTCAGGCCGGCTGATGCGTCAGGTCCAGCACGGTGTCGGCGAAGTTGTCCTTGAAGTAGCCGAGCTGGATCAGGTACTTCATGCCGCTGCGGATGCCGTTGGCACCCGATGGCCCGATCACCGGGTTGGGCACCTGGCGCTTCAAGGCCGCGGCGAGGACCGGCTTGGGTGCGCCGTAGATCGGCTGCAGGTCGTCGATGGCGGCGTCGTAGCCGCGTTGCATCTCCGCAGCCGCTTGCTGCAGCACCTTCATGTAGGCCGTGAGCACATCACCCTTGGCCGGCAGGTTCGTCGAGAGTGCGTTGATGACGCAGTCCGGCGCCTCCGGGCCCCAGACCGAATTGGAGTCGGTCAGGTACACGGCGCCGTTTTGCTTGACCACGCTCTCGGCGTACGGCTGGGCGAGCGTGCAGACGTCGAGCGTGCCGCTGGCGATGCCCTCGCCCATGCCGACCATGCTCGGGAAGAAGGTCATCTTGTAGTCGTCGTACGACTTGCCGTGCTTTGCCATCGTGCCGTAGCCGACGAGCTCCAGCGTGTCGAGCCGCAGCGTGCCGACCTTGAGGCCCTTGCCCGCGGCCGCGATGAATTCGTCGACCGTCTTGACCGAGCCCTTGCGCGCGACGAGTTCGATGCCGGCCTGGCCCGAGCCGCCGACGATGCGCAAGGTCTTGGCGCCTTCACCGTAGGCGGCCATGGTGGTCGTCCAAGGGTTGTGCATGGCGTCGAGCGAGCCCGAGAGCAGTGCCTGCAGGTTTTCGGAAGGGCCGTTGAACTGCGTCAGCTCGACCGTCAGCCCGGCCTTCTCGAACAGGCCGCGCCGCTTGGCGAGCAACAGGTGCGAAACGCAGCCCGCCGGCAGATGACCGATGCGCAAACGTTGGCCGCCGGCCTGCGCCTCGGCCCGCGTGGCGACCGCGAGCAGCGCGGCGCCGCCGGCGCTGATCCGCAGCGCGGCGCAACCGCAACCGCCGAGGAACCCGCGCCGCGACAGAGCCGAGCCGAGCGTGGCGCCCTCCGGGCACGACGGGCCGTGCATCTCTGACGTCTGCATTCCGGCGCGCCGGTCGAGCCATCTTTTCATCATGTGTGCCTTCCGCAGGGCCTCTTGAAAAAGCCGGGTATGGGAACAGGAAGAAGCGAAACCCACAACCGAGAAAAAGGACTATCGAAACGCTGAAACCGGCAAAGTAGACCGATCGTTCTCACGCAAAGCGCATGCCAACGGAATGACGGCTCGGGGCCGCTGGCCGGGGCTTTGCTGCACCGCCGCCGTGCGCCCACGCGGGGCCGGTGGCGGTGCAGGCCCCGGTATGGGCCGTTACGGTGCGGTGGCGCGACGCGCGCCGAGCACAAAGACCGGACAGGCGTCGCGCCGATCGCATTGCAAGGGACGCCCGCCCGCGAGGCCGGGCGAAAACGCCGATGCGCCGGCGTCAGCGTTCGATCTGCTCCAGGCGGCGAGGGGGCGCAGCGTTCGCATCGAGCACATCGCTCGCGATGGCGCGCGCCGTGGTGGCGGCCGACCGGTCGCCGGTGACCATCGCGGTCACGATGGCGCCGTCGACGATGAGGGAGAGCTTCGCCGTCGTGGCGGTGACGCGGCAGATCCTCGCCGCGCGGAGCAACCGGGCGACGCGCGCGTCGACGGCCTCGCGGTGGTCGGCGGCGATGTCGCGCACCCAACTCGTCTGCTTGTCGTGCTCGGCGACGGCGTTGAGGAAGATGCAGCCGAAGAAGGCGTCGCTGTCGAACCACTCGCCCAGGATGTCGAAGAGGGCCAGCAGGCGCTCGCGCGGGCCGGCCGCCCGCGCCGGCAGGTCAACGTCGAACCACGCATACCACATGGCCGCCTCGGCAGCGAAAACGGCCTTCAAGAGGTTGTCCTTCGACCCAAAGCGCTGATAGAGCGTGCGCCGTGCGACACCCGCCTCGTCGAGCAAGCGCGCCACGCCGGTCGCATGGATGCCCTCGCGGCAGAAAAGCCGGCGCGCGGCGAGGAGCAGGCGCTGCTCGGCTGCGCTGTCCGAGGGCGAGACGATGGCATTCAAGCGCTTGGTTCGATAGGGTGGCGAAGACCATTGTCGCCGCTCGGGTGTCACCGCAGATGCGTGTATCGCCGCCTCGGGCAGACCGCTTTGGCGGGTCCCGGCAGAGCGGCGCCGTCCGTCGGACCTTGCCGCGAGTGCGCCACACGAGGCCGGCCGGGCTTCGAAGTCCCCCCCGAGGCACCCGTCGGCGGACCCGGGGCGTCGGCACGGGGCGCCCGCGGTCCCCCTAAGCCTCAGGATGGACGGCCGGTTCGAGCTACACAGAATGGGCGCTCCCCGGTCGCTTCAGGAGCAGCCGCCATGCGTCCTCTTCGATACCTGCCTCGGGCCGCCTGGCCAGCGCTCGTCGCGCTCGTCGCGCCCGTGTTGTGCGGCTGCGCCGCGACCGGTCAGCGCCGCGACGAAGTGGCGTACCGGGAGCCCGGCCGCAGGGTGCTGGACGCGCCCGAGCCGTACGGGCCGCGGCTCGCGGACGATCACGACTTCGCCTGGCTCGCCGATTCCGCCTATTCCTGGACACCGGCGGCGGGCGACAAGAAAGTGCCCGAACCGAAGGACGGCTGCCCGGCGCCCGAGACGATCCTGGCGCAGCGCGGCTGGTCCCGCTGGCCCGACTTCCCGAGTGCCGAGCTCGGCGGGAAGATCTGGGCGCAGCATCTCCGGATCGAGGTCTGGATGCGGCCGGAGGGTCCCCACCCCGCCGTCGCCGTGAGCTTCGGCGGCACGGTCTTCAACAACCGCAACGACTGGCTGTCGAACCTGCGCTGGTTCCTGCCCGGTCACACCGACGAGTACAGCACCATCGTCGACGACCTCGCGCCGGCCTTCCGGGACGAATACCGCAAGCGGCTCGAGTCCGACGACCCGGCCTGGCGCTTCCTGCGTTCCGCCCGGCTCTACTCGACCGGCCACTCGCTCGGCGGCGGCCTCGCCCAACAGTTCGCCTATGCCTGGCCGATCGATGCGCCGCATCGCGTCGACAAGGTCTACGCCTACGACCCGTCGCCCGTCACCGGCTACGGGCGGGTCAAGGCCGACCTCCGCGACACGAACCGGCAGGGCCTGGACATCGACCGGGTGTACGAACGCGGCGAGGTGCTCGCGCTGCTGCGGTCGATCACCAGTTTCTTCGTGGCCCCGGCGGCCCAGAATCCGCGCATCCTGGGTGTGCGATACAGCCTCTTCTGGCCTTCTTGGCCGGTCGGCGGGCATTCGATCAGCCACCTGGCGTGCGCCATCGAGGGGGCGATCGCCGGCCAGCCCGCCGATCCTTCGGAGGTGACGACGGGCGCCGCCGCGGCCCGGCCGGACAGCCATTGAGGCAGCCTCCCCCTCGACCACACGCCCGGCTTGACGGCCGGCAAGCGGACGAGAACGCGGGATCGTCCAGCACGGCTCGACGATGATCCAGGCGGTCAGCGATAGCTCATCAACCCGTCGACCGCCGCCGGCGGTTCAAGGTGCGAGGTGAGGTTGAACGCGCTCAGGCTGATGCGTCCCGGCTGGCAGAGGATGCGCGTGAGCGAGCCGTTGAAGAGCGGGAAATGCAGCTCGGCGACGCGTGCGTCGGGCGTGCCGAGCAGGTGCTGGCACATCGCCGCGATCGCGCCGCCGGAGCTGAAGACGACGGCCGTCCTGCCGCGGCCGCAGTCGTCGGCGACCCGGGTCAGCGCGATCATGCAGCGCTCGCGAAAGGCAGCCCAGGTGAGGGCGCCCGGGACGGCGTTGCGGCCGTTGACCCAGCCGTCGAACGCCTCCGCGAAAAGCACCTGGAA
>CAZZWY010000161.1:0-8234 GCA_964657785.1 uncultured Acetobacteraceae bacterium | reverse complement strand
GATCCGGCCGGTCAGGCGGCGACGGGCTCGGTCAGCAGCGGTCCGAAGTCGGTGCGCGGAGACAGCTGGCCGTAGTCCAGCTGCTCGGCGAGATGCGGCAGCCCGTCGGCGGGCCCGGGGCGTCCGAGCAGGAAGCCTTGCAACTCGTCGCAGCCGCAGCGTCGCAACGCCTGCAGCTGCTCGGGCGTCTCGACGCCTTCGGCATTCACGCGCATGCCCATCGAATGCGCCAGAGTGACGATCGAGTTGACGATCATGTCGACCTTGTAGTCCACGCCCAGGTGCTGGGTGAACGACCGGTCGATCTTCAGTTTGTCGAACGGGAAGCGCCAGAGATAGGCGAGGCTCGAATAGCCGGTGCCGAAATCGTCCATCGCGATGCGCACCCCGGTCGCGGCGACGTCCTTCAGGGCGGACATGACGGCGGCGGCATCGCTCATCAGCAACGATTCGGTGATCTCGAGCTCGAGCCGCTCCGCGGGCAGGCCGCTCGATGCGAGTTCGGTCCGGACCGTCTCCGCCAGACGCCCGTCCCGGAACTGCGCGGCCGACAGGTTCACCGCCACGGTGAGCCGCGACGGCCACGACGCAGCCTCCTCGCAGGCCGTCTTCAGCACCCAGCGCCCGATGGCGTCGATCAGGCCGGCGGCCTCGGCGACCGGGATGAAGTCGGCGGGCGACACGTTGCCCCGCTCCGGGTGAGTCCAGCGCAGCAGCGCCTCGTAGCCGTGAAGCGTGCTCGCATCGGCGCCGAAGAGCGGCTGGTAGTGGAGCTTGAATTGTTGGCGTTCGAGGGCCAGCCGCAGGTCGCTGGCCAGGCGTCGGCGCGCGTCGAGCTGCCCGTCGAGGGCCGCATCGTAGACGCTGAAGGTGCCGCCGCCGGCGGCCTTGGCGCGGCTGAGCGCCAGGTCGGCCCGGTGCATCAGATCGACCACCTTCGCCGCATCGATGCCGAAGATCGCAGCGCCGAGGCTCGCGCCGCAGCGAACGCTGCCGCCCTCGATGGCGTAGGGTTGCGCGAGACGCTCGACGACGCGTTGCGCGAACGCCGCCACCGTGTCCGACCCCGTCGCCCCGCCGTGCAGGAGCGCGAAATGATCGCCGCCGAGCCGCGCCACGCAATCGTCACGGGTGATCAGGCCGGCAAGCCGTTCACCCAGCTGGCGAAGCACTTCGTCGCCGAGCGCTGCGCCGTGCGTGTCGTTGACGTCCCTGAACTTGTCCAGGTCGAGGCACAGCACAGCGAAACCGACGCCGCTCGCATGATGGCGCTCGACGGCCCGGTCGAGCGCCTCGTCGAAGCTGGCGCGATTGAGCGCCCCGCTGAGACTGTCGTGGCGCGCGAGATAGCGAAGCCGTTCCTCCGTCCGGCGGCGGATGCCCGCCTGGATGAACCCGCGCCAGCCGACCAGCCCCGCGGACAGGACGAGCAGGACGGAGACCGATGCGGCGACGGCGGCGAACGCGTCGTTCAGCCGCTTCTGGCGGCCTTCCTGGTTGCCGTAGACCTGAACCACGCCGAGGAGACGGCCGTCGAAACGCACCGGCACGAACGTCTCCGAAAAGAGCGGCGGCAGGGCCGCGTCGGTGCCGCGCTTGAGTTCGATCGAGCTGCGACCGGTCTCGAGCGTCCGCGCGACCTTGCGCCTGTCGTCCGGGTCCGGCGTCGCCGGGGGAAGGTCGGCGCCGGCATCCAGGCGCTCCGACGACAGCACCAGCCGGCCGGCGGGGTCGTACAGCTTGAACCGGAAGATGTCCTGCACCTGCCGCACATGCCGGATGTCGGCGCGCCCCTGCGGCGACAGGCCCTTGCCCGCGAAGACCTGATCGATGTTGTCGACCGTCGCGCCGACGAATTGGGCCCAGGCCAGGGCGTTGTGCTCGGCCTCTACCAGCAGCAGGGCTTCGGAGGTCGTGCGCAGGATGCCCCAGAGCACCCCGGCCGCGATGGCAACGCACCACAGGCCCGTGACGACGGCCTTCCAGCCACCCGCGCTGGACTTCCTCGAGATTCGCACCCGAGGATTCGCCGAGGACCCGCTGGCGCCATTCGCTTCATTCTTCGCCATGCGTCTGTCTATCGGCCGACCGGGGCCGACCTTGACGCCGGCGCGGGCCGGCGCGTCGAGGCACGTCGAATCTGGACGCTTGTGGCGCGAATCAGCCGGGCCCGCCCCGAACGGGCCGGACGGGCGCTACTCCTTGCCGATCTCCTGCAGCAGCCGCGTCATCAGGTAGAGCCGCGGCATAACCGAATCGAGCTCGATGTACTCGTCGCGGGCGTGATAGCCGAATCCGGCGAGGCCGAAGCTCTCGAGCACGACCGGCTTGCCCGAGCGTGCGGCGAAGCCGGCATCGGTCGAGCCGCCGGTCATCGGCGCGAGCGCCAGTTCGCGGTCGATCTCGCGGTAGATCGCCTGCGCCCGCTCGCCGAGCGCCTGGCCGCGCGGGCCGGCGAGGAACGCCGGGCGGGCGACGACGAGCGTCACCGTGCTCGTGGTGTCGGGAACGAGGTGCCCCGCGGCGACCTTCGCCTGCAGCGCGGCATCGAGCGGCTTCTCCGCCCCGGGCATCGTCATCCGCACGTCGGCGGTCGCGACCGCGAGTTCGGGGATCTGGTTCGTCGCCTTGTTCGAGACGACGTTGGTCCAGTTGAGCTGGGCGCCGGGGATGTCCTTGGCGATGTCCTTCGTCGCGAGCATCTGGTAGGCGATCTCGAGAATGGCGTTGCGGCCGAGCTCCGGTGCCGCCCCGGCGTGCGCCGCCTTGCCCTTGACCTCGAGCGTCGCGGTCGCCGTGCCGGCCGCCCCGAGCAGCAGCGCCTCGGTCTTGACGACGGCCTTGGCCGCGGTCGGCTCGCACGACAGGACGTAGTCGTGCCGGGCGGCGGTCGCGGCGATCAGATCGCCCGAGCCCTGGGACCCGACCTCTTCGTCCGGGTTCATGACGACCGTCAGGGTCGCGAAGTTTTTCCAGCCGGCATCGGCGAGGATCTTCAGCGACTGCAGGATGACCGTCAGGCCGCCCTTGTCGTCGGCGATGCCGGGGCCGTAGAGCTTGTTGCCATCCTGCCGGATCGGCTGCTCCTTCAACACGCCCTCGCGGTAGACGGTGTCCAGGTGGCCCTGCAGCATGATGCGCTTCGTCCCGCTGCCGGTCAGCGTCGCGACGACGATGTCGGCGCCGGCGCCGACCGGCGACTTGCGGCGCTCGGTCGCGAAGCCGAGCGCCTTGAGCCGCGCGTCGACGAGGTCGGCCATCTTCGCGAGGCCCGGCGCATCGCCGCTGCCGGATTCGATCGCGACCATGCGCTTGAGCAGCTCGATCGCGGCGGGTTGCGCCTGGGTCGCAGCGTCGAAGAGCTTCGCGTCGGGCGCGGCGGTGGCGCTGGCGCAGGCCCCCGCGAGGGCGCTGACGAGGGCGAATACGGCGGGGCGGGAGCGATGGGGCATGAGCGGCGGCCGGGTGAGAGGGAACACGGAGCTTAAGGCCCTCCGGCGTCCGCCGCCGCCTGCAACGACGCGCGGACCTCGAGACGCCTAGCCGCGCGGATGGTGCGTGGCGTGCAGCGCCTTCAGTCGCTCGCGCGCGACGTGGGTGTAGATCGTCGTCGTCGAGATGTCCGCGTGGCCGAGCAGGAGTTGCACGGCGCGCAGGTCCGCGCCGTGGTTGAGCAGATGGGTCGCGAAGGCGTGGCGCAGCGTGTGCGGCGAGAGCGGCGCCTCGATCCCGCCGGCAAGCGCGTGCGCCTTGATCAGCTTCCAGAACATCTGCCGCGTCATCGGGCCGCCGCGCCCGGTGACGAAGAGCGCGTCGCTCGTCTGGCCGCCGAGGATCGTCGCGCGCGCGTCGGCGAGGTAGCGGCGCAGCCAGTCGTGGGCTTCGTCGCCGAACGGCACGAGGCGCTCCTTGTCGCCCTTGCCGGTGGCGCGCAGGGCGCCGTCGGCGAGGCTCACGTGCACGGTCTTCAAGCCCACCAGCTCGCTCACGCGCAGGCCGCTGGCATACATCAGCTCGAGCATCGCGCGGTCGCGCAGGCCGAGGGGAACGGCGACGTCGGGCGCCGCCAGCAGCGCCTCGACCTGCGCTTCGCTGAGCGTCTTCGGCATGCGCAGCGGTTGCTTCGCGGCGAGCAGCTTCAAAGTCGGGTCGGCGAGGACGAGGTTCTGGCGCAGGGCCCAGCGGAAGTAGCGCTTGAAGACGGTCAGCCGCCGGTTGCTGCTGGTCGCCTTGCTGTCGGCGTGGCGCGCGACGCGGTAGTCGAGCAGGTCGGTCTCGCGCGACGCGTCGAGCGTGCGGCCGTGCGCGCCGGCGAGCCAGTCGCCGTAGAGCACGAGATCGCGTCGATAAGCGGCGAGCGTGTTCGGCGACAGGCCGTCCTCGAGCCAGACGGCATCGCAGAAGCGGTCGATGGAGGCCCGGCTGGCGAGCGATGCGGCATTGGCCGGCGAGGCAACGTCGTCGCTCACGCCCGCTCGCGCTGCTCCGGCATCGGCGAAGAACTACCTGGCAGCGCTGGACTTGCGGCGCCGCCGACCCATCTCGAGCAGGACAGCCAATCCCCCGATCATCAGCGCATAGGTCTCGGGCTCCGGGATCGGCGCGGTCGGCGGCGCGGGCGGCACGACCACCAGGTTCTGGTCGAACCACACGAAATGATTCTCGACGGCGGCATTCAGTCCGGCGACGGTCGAACCCTGCAATACCTCCGAATTGCCATTGCCGTCTCCGAACCCGATGGCACTCGTGACGCTGGTATCGGTTTGCTCCCAGCCCATCGACTTGTAGAAGAAACCGATGCTGCCTTCACCGGCCGGCACTGCGTAGCCCGAACCTCGCACGACCATCTGGAAGCTGTCGAGTGCATTCGTGTGCTGGCTGTAGTAGCCGACGTTGTCCCAGGTAAGGATCGTCTCGTTGGCGACATCCTGCCGAATGTGCAGGACACCGCTCGCCGCGCCGCGTGTGTCCACATCGCCGAACCAGGCAGAAATCACCGGAACGGTCGCACCGGTCGGCCCCGACGGCACGTAGGCGGAAATGCCGCCGGTAAAGCTGATGTTGCCGTTGTTGTTCGCGTAGAACGTCGTGTAGTTCGTCCCGAAGAAATTGAGCGTGTAGCCGAAGCTGATCGGCCCGCTGTAGCCGTCATCGTTGCGGCCGCTCGCGATGCCGGCGCCGTTCGCATTGCCACCGCCTGTCATCACGACCACGTTGCCGATGCCGCCACCGATGCCGTCCGTGTAGTACTGAGTCGAGGAACGCAACGTGGATTGGGGAATGATGATCTGGGATGCGAATGCCGAAGCGCTGACGGTGGCCATCAACGCAGTCACGAGAAAGGGTGAAAGGAGTCGGTTCGATGACGTCAAAGGAGTCTCCTGAATAATTGAATCGAATGGAACGACTGGAATGAAAAGTCTGGGGGCGCGTCGGATCCACCCACTCAGCGACATTAGAGACGCATTGTCGCGACGTTCTTAACGCTTCGAAACCTGAACCGGGGGCACCCCCCTCGTTTCAGGGGTCGAGCCTCCGCGACAGGTCGCCGCCCCGGCAGGCCTTCAGACGTCAGAAGCCCCGCAGCGGCGGGTCGCGCCCTTCCTGCCGCTGGATCCAGTTGGTTTCCGGATAGCGCGCCGCACCACTGATCGCATGCAGCGTATAGGCATGCCGCGACCGATCCGAGCGGTTCGCCTCGGAGCGGTGCGGGAACGCGCCGTCGAACACCACCAGCGTGCCGCGCGGCGCCTCGATCCACTCGAAGCGACTCTCGTCCCAGACCGGGTTGTCCTTCGGTTCGAGCGAGAACAGGCCGTCGCCCCGCTTGCGATACACCTCCCGCAGGCCCTTGCGGTGTTCGCCGGGCAGGCCGCCGAGGCAGCCGTTGCCGCGGTGCGCGTCCTCGATCGCGAACCAGAAGCCGACCACCGATTCGGGCTCGGTGTAGAGAAAGGTCGAATCCTGGTGGCACCGCACTTCGCCGCCGATGCCCGGCGGCTTGAAGATGTACATCGACTGCAGCAGGCGCGCATCGACGAGCCCGATGCCGTCGGCAACCGCCTGCAGGCGCGCGCCGCGAGAGAAGGCGTCAAAGACCGGGTCGAGGTCGTGCATCGCGTGGCCGAGCTTGTTGACGGCCACGTCGAGCGGCACCTGCAACGCACCCGCGGCATCGAACGCACCTTCCTCGAAGAAGACGCCGATCCGGTTCGCGGATTCCTCGAAATAGGCGTCGCGGGCATGGCGCTGGTCGCGTGTCGAGAAGATCGTGCCCGGTGCCTCGGGCGCGTGCTGCGCGACGAGCGCGAGCGCGCGCTCGCGAAGCGCTTCGCAGGCGGCGGCAGCGACGAAATCCTCGATCACGATCACGCCGTCACGCCGATATGCCTCGGCGGCGGCGGGGTCGAGCGCGGACGAATCGTCGAGGCGGGTGCGATGGATCATGGGCGATTGTCGCGCTGGCCGAGCGCCCAGTCGAGGTGCTCGCGGACGAGGTCGTCACAGCCGTCGCGCGCGGCAGCCAGGGCTGCGCGCAGGGCCGGATCGTCGGCGGCGCGCAGCGCGTTGCCGATCCCGACCGCGACGTTGCGCTGCCAGCGGCGAAACCCGATCCGCCGGATCGCGCTGCCTTCGGTGTGGTGCAGGAAGTCGGCCTCCGACCAGCCCCAGAGCGCACCCAGGGTTGCGTGGCCGACGTCGGCGCGCAGATCGAAGTCGGGCAAGGTGCTCTTCTGCGCGAACTTGTTCCACGGGCAGACGAGCTGGCAATCGTCGCAGCCGTAGATGCGGTTGCCGATCAACGGGCGCAACTCGCTCGGGATCGGGCCGGCATGTTCGATCGTCAGGTAGGCGATGCAGCGCCGGGCGTCGAGCCGGCCGGGGCCGACGATCGCCTGCGTCGGGCAGACGTCGATGCAGGCGCTGCAGTTGCCGCAGTGAGCCTCGCTGGAGGCGGTCGTCGGCAACGCGAGGTCGACGAAGATCTCGCCAAGAAAGAACATGGAGCCGGCGTCGCGGCTGAGCGCGAGGGTGTGCTTGCCGCGCCAGCCGATGCCGCTCCGCGTGGCGAGTTCGACCTCGAGCACCGGCGCCGAGTCGGTGAAGACGCGGTGACCGAACGGGCCGACGCGTTCGGCGAGGCGGTCGGCGAGCCGCTGCAGCCGCGTGCGCAGCACCTTGTGATAGTCGCGCCCCCGGGCATAGGTGGAGACGAAGGCGGCGGACGGGTCCTCGAGGCGCCGCCACTCGATCGCCCGCCAGCCCGGCACCGTCGCCGCGGGCAGATAGTCCATCCGCGCGGTGATGACGCGCACCGTCCCCGGAACGAGTTCGGCCGGCCGGGCGCGCTTGGCGCCATGCGCGGCCATGTAGCCCATCGACCCGTGAAAGCCCTGCGCCAGCCACGCTTGCAACCCGGCTTCCGCATGCGACAGGTCGACGCCGGCCACGCCGATCTGGGAAAATCCGGCGGCGCGTGCCCACCCTTGAAGCTCGTCGAGCAGGGCTGGGCCGTCCAGGCCACGTTCCTCACGTTCTTCCACCCGGGCTTGCGTCATTTGTCGATTCTAGAAACCCGCCGCCAGCACTGGACCGACGAGGCCGATTGCGCCGCGGCAGCTGCCGCGCTCGCGCGCCGCCCGGGCCTGCGCGATGCGTTCATCGAGCTGCACGGCCCGCTCGGCGCGGGCAAGACGACCTTCGCCCGTCACCTGCTGCGCGCGCTCGGCGTCACCGGGCGCATCAAGAGTCCGACCTACACCGTGCTCGAAACCTACGACGGCGTCGACGACGCGGGCGGTTTCGACATCCGCCACTTCGACTTCTACCGCTTCGACGACCCGCAGGAGTGGGAAGACGCGGGCTTTCGCGACGTCTTCGCGAGCCCCGGGCTGACCCTGGCGGAGTGGCCGGAGAACGCCGGCGGGCTGCTGCCGCCGGCCGATCTCCAGGTGTTCATCGACCCCGTGGTGGCGGACGACGCCGTGCGCGAAGTGCGCTTCGTCGTCGCCACCCCGCTCGGCCGGAGCCTGTTCGAATGACGCGGCCGGGACGGCGCGACGCCCTGCGCCGCATGGGCGCGCTCGCCCTGCTGCTCGGCGCGCGCGAGCTCGCCCTCGGCGCGAGCATCGTCGCGGTGCGCGTCTGGCCGGCCGCCGATTACACCCGCGTCACGATCGAGTCCGACGGCGCGCTCTCGGCACGGCATTTCCTCGCCGCCGACCCGAACCGGC
>CAZZWY010000160.1:0-8274 GCA_964657785.1 uncultured Acetobacteraceae bacterium | reverse complement strand
CCGGCGCCGGTCGCCGCGGCGCCGTCGCCCGCCGCGGCTCCGGCCCCTGCGGCCCCTCCTGCACCTGCACCTGCACCGTCACCGGCTCCACCTGCGCCCGCCCCGGTCGCCTCGACCTACGCCGGCGGCGCCGACATCGAGTGCGACGTCCTCGTGCTCGGCGCCGGCCCGGGCGGCTATTCGGCCGCGTTCCGCGCCGCCGACCTCGGCATGAAGACGGTCCTGGTCGAACGCTACCCGACGCTCGGCGGCGTCTGCCTCAACGTCGGCTGCATCCCGTCGAAGGCGCTGCTCCACGTCGCCTCGGTCATCGACGAGGCGCGGCATTTCGACAGCTTCGGCGTCTCTTTCGCGCCGCCCCAGATCGACCTCGGCAAGCTGCGCACGCACAAGGAAAAGGTCGTCGGCAAGCTGACCGGCGGCCTGGCCGCGATGGCGAAGATGCGCAAGGTGACGGTCGTTCGCGGCAGCGGCGAATTCGTCGATCCGTTCCACCTCCAGGTCGCGGGCGAGGGCGGCGCGGCGCAGACGGTCAAGTTCAAGCAGGCGATCATCGCCGCCGGCTCCGAGGCGGTGAAGCTGCCGTTCCTGCCTAAGGACGACCCGCGCGTCGTCACCTCGACCGGCGCGCTCGAATTGCGGCAGAACCCGAAGCGGATGCTGATCGTCGGCGGCGGCATCATCGGCCTCGAGATGGGCACGGTCTACTCGACGCTCGGGGCGCGCCTCGACGTCGTCGAAATGCTCGACGGCCTGATGCAGGGCGCCGACCGCGACCTCGTCAAGGTCTGGCAGAAGCTCAACGCGCCGCGCTTCGACAAGATCATGTTGAAGACGAAGACGGTGGGCGGCGAGGCCACGGAGGGCGGCATCCTCGTCCGCTTCGAAGGCGAGGGCGCGCCGGCCGAGCCGCAGCTCTACGACCTGGTGCTGCAGGCGGTCGGCCGGGTGCCGAACGGCAAGCGCATCGGTGCCGAGAAGGCCGGCGTCACGGTCGGCGAACGCGGCTTCATTCCGGTCGACACGCAGATGCGAACCAACGTGCCGCACATCTTCGCGATCGGCGACATCGTCGGCAACCCGATGCTCGCGCACAAGGCGGTGCACGAGGCGCACGTCGCGGCCGAAGTCGCCGCGGGCGACTCGCACGCGACTTTCGACGCGCGGGTGATTCCGAGCGTCGCCTACACCGACCCGGAAGTCGCCTGGGTCGGCGTGACCGAGGACGAGGCGAAGGCGCGCGGCGTCAAGGTCAGGAAGGGTCTCTTTCCCTGGAACGCCTCGGGCCGCGCGATCGCCAACGGCCGCGACGAAGGTTTCACCAAGCTGCTGTTCGACGAGGAGAGCCACCGCATCGTCGGCGGCGGCATCGTCGGTACGCACGCGGGCGACATGATCGGCGAGATTGCGCTGGCGATCGAGATGGGCGCGGACGCGGTCGACATCGGCAAGACGATCCACCCGCATCCGACGCTCGGCGAGACGATCGGCCTGGCAGCCGAGGCGTTCGAAGGGGCGTGCACGGACTTGCCTCCCGCCCGGAAGTAAGCCGCAGCGGGCCTCCTCCGCTGGAGGTTGTCGGGCCGTATCAGCCGGCGATGCGCGTGCGCAATTCAGCGCACCGGTGGAAGCCCGAGGTGAGCGTCGAACAGCGCCAGGCTGTCGCGCAGCGCGGGCTCGGCGGCATGCTGCCGATAGCTGGGTTGACCGTCTCGGTCGAAACCGTGGCCGGCGCCGGTGAACACCCGGCTCGTGAGGTGAGGCCGCCCGTGGATGCGCGCCTGGACCTGGGCGACCACTTCCGCGGGCACCCACGGATCGGTCTCGCCGAAGAACAGCAGGGTGGGCGTGGGCGTGCCTGCCAGTTCGTCGAGATGTTCTTCGAGCCGGACGCCATAGTAGGAAACCACCGCGTCCACCGTCTCGCGGGCGCCCGCGAGCACCGCCAGCAGGCCGCCGAGGCAGTAGCCGACGACGCCGATACCCGCGCCTGCACCCAGCCGGTCGCGCAGCGATGCGGCCAGCACGCCGACGTCCGACACCACGGCGTCGATGTCGACTGCCGCGCCCTGCGCTCGCGCGGCGTCGGGCTGGTCATATTCGTAGTGGCAGCCGGGCTGCTGGCGCCAGAACAGGTCCGGCACCAGCACGGTGTAGCCGCGGCCGGCATAACGTCGTGCCACACCTCGCACCCACGCATTGACGTTGTAGACCTCGGGCAGTACCACGAGGCCGCGGCCGTTCGGCGACTCGGGCAGCTCCAGAACGGCTTCGAACGAGCGACCCTCCCTCGCCTTCAAATGAATCGTCTGCGCCATGGCCGGAACCTTCAGTGATAAAGGCCGGGACTTTAATCATCGTCACCCGACATCGTCAGTCTCGTGATGAGAATTCATAGAAGAAAACATGCGCTGGGCGCGCCGGTCACACCATTAGGATCATGGGCTTTGCGAAGAAGGTGTCATGGCGTA
This sequence comes from uncultured Acetobacteraceae bacterium, assembly GCA_964657785.1. Taxonomy (GTDB): domain Bacteria; phylum Pseudomonadota; class Gammaproteobacteria; order Burkholderiales; family Burkholderiaceae_C; genus LMDS01. The sequence continues at coordinate 5,803 of CAZZWY010000160.1, read as the reverse complement.
TTCGAAGATTTTTGGCGCCTTGGCGCTCTCCCTCTCTGCCTTGCTGCCTGCGGCGCAGGCGGCCGAAACGCTGAAGATCGGCGTACTCGCCTCGCTCACCGGGCCGGGTGCGCCTTGGGGCCTGGGACTCGACGGCGGGGTCCGTGTCGCGGCTGACGAGGCCAACGCCCGCGGCGGGCTGGTCATCGGCGGCAAGAAATACGAGGTGCAGGTGGTGTCTTATGACGACCAGTACCGCGCCGCCAGCGCCGTGGTGGCGGTCAATCGCCTGATCGATCAGGACGAAGTCCGTTTCGTCTTCGGGCCGATCGGTTCGGTGTCTCTCTTGGCCATCAAGGGAATCACCGAGGAGCGGAATGTCTTTCTTTTCCCGAATACCTGGGCCGCCTCGACGTTCGAGAACACGAACAACGTGTTCCGCGTGTCGTCGACCACCCAGGAATTCGTGCCCAGCCTGCTGCAATGGCTCAAGGCCCACCGGCCTGCCCTCCGCAAGGTCGCGACCTTGTCGCCCAACGACGAGACCGGGTGGAACAGCCAGAAGGTGCAGAAGTCGGCGTACGCCGCCGCCGGCTATTCGATCGTCTTCGCCGAACACTTCGAGCGTTCGCAAACCGATTTCCGCACCCAGTTGACCAAGCTCCTGGCGAGCAACCCGGACAGCATCGAGCTCGACACGACGCCCCCTGCGACCGCCGGATTGATGATCCGGCAGGCACGCGAACTCGGCTTCAAAGGTTCGTTCACCAAGTTCGGGGGGTTCGACGCGGCCGAGATCGTTCGCGTCGCGGGCGAGCAAAACGCCGAGGGGGTGATCGGCCCGCTCAATGCCGATCCGAACAGCCCGGAATGGGCCAGGCTCAAGACCGGCTTCGCCAAGCACCACAAAAGCGAGATGGGAGATTTCGCTTTTGTGTATTACGACATGGCGCGTTTGCTGTTCGCGGCGCTCGAGAAAGCCGGCTCCACGACCGATACGGCGCTGATTCGCAAGACGATCGAGAACACCGCCAACTTCCAGGGCACGCTCGGCGAACTCAACTGGGGTGGCAAATCGACCTACGGGGTGAATCACCAACTCTATACGCCGGTCTACCTGACCGAAATCCGCGCCGGCAAGCCGCAGGTGATCGAGAAGATCAAGGTCGATTGGCGCTGAACGCCGCAGCGTCGTGCTCTCTCAGGGCTTGATCATCGTGGTGCTGTCCACCGGCATCTACATGCTGGTGGCATTGGGCTTCACGCTGGTCTTCGGCGTCATGCGCGTCGTCAATTTCGCGCACGGCGAGTTCCTGATGCTCGGTGCGTATGGCCTGTATGTCTTTCAGATGCTGCTCGGCTTTCCGTATGTCTACGCTGTGCTGCTCGCGGCGACTGTTTGTGGGCTGCTCGGTGTGGTGTTCGAGAGGCTCCTGTTCCGTCGTTTCAGGGGCGATGAGCTCGGCGGCATGATCCTGTCGCTCGGCCTGGGCATTTCGCTGCAGGGCGCCGTCCGGGCCGTGTTCGGGGTGGACGGGTTGTCAGTCAGTCGGCCCTTCGAAGGGTCCTTCGCGGTCGGTGGCCTGTCCATTCCGCGTGACCAGACGGTGGTCGCGGCCGTCGCGGTGCTGCTGGTCGCACTGGTCTTCTGGGGGCTCGCGCGCACCCGCGCGGGCCTGGCGCTCAGGGCGGTGGCGCAGGATCCGCGCATCGCCGAGCTGCAGGGCATCGTGCCCTGGAAGATGTATGCGCTGGCGTTCGGCGGTAGCTGCCTGCTCGCGGGTTTCGCGGGTGCGCTGATGGCGCCGGTCTACGAGATCCAGTCGTACATGGGCGAGCAGGCGCTGATGCGCGCCTTCATCGTCGTCGTGCTCGGCGGGCTCGGCAGCATCCCGGGGGCACTCGTCGCTTCCTTCGTTCTCGGTGTGATCGACACGTCGGTCGCGCTGCTGGTGAGTTCCACCGCCGCCACGCTGGCGTCGTTCCGGGTGGTCATCGTGCTGCTGATCGTCAGGCCGGCGGGGTTGATGGGGCGCGCATGAAGCACCGTCCCTGGGGGACCGGCCTCGCTTCGGCGGGCCTCGCGGCTTGCGCCCTCGCGCCCTGGCTGGTCGACAAGGCGTTCTTCTACACGCTGGGCGTGCTCGTCTGCATCTACGCGCTGTTGGCGTTGAGCGTGCACTTGATGCTGCGCATTGGCCAACTGTCGCTGGCGCAGGCCGGTTTCATGGGCGTCGGCGCCTACGCGTCGGCCCTGCTCAGTCGGGACGGCGGCTGGTCGTTCGTGGCGGCGGCTTCGGCTGCCGCGGTGCTCTCGGTGCTGCTCGCCTGGATGGTGGGCTGGGTGATCCTGCGGGTGCGCGGCATCCAGTTCGTGCTGCTGACCTTCGCGTTGGGGCAGGCGATTCCATTGGTGTTCACCGAATGGATCCATCCCTTCGGTGGGGCCGGCGGGTTGACCGGGATCCCGGCGGCGAGCGTCGGCGCCTGGTCGTTCAAGGGCAAGGGCATGTTCTACGGGCTGGCGCTCGGGCTGCTGGTCACGGGCTTCTCGCTGTCGAATTCGCTGTTCTCGGGCCGGGTCGGCATGGTCCTCAAGGGGATTGCCGCCAACGAGCCGCTGATGCAGTCGCTGGGGGTCGACGTGTTCGCCTACCGCCAACTGGTGTTCGCAACGGGCGCGATGCTGGGCAGCGTGTCTGGCAGCCTGTACGCGCACTTCTTCGGCTTCATCTCGCCCGACGCGTTCCACGTGACGACCACCGTCAACGCCCTCATCATGAACGTCATCGGCGGCACCGGGATGGTGTCGGGCGCGGTGCTCGGCGCGTTGATCCTGGTGCCCTTGCCGGAGCTGTTCCGCGGCACGGTGGTTTACCTGCAGCTGCTGTACGGGCTGACGCTACTGCTGCTGATGCTCTTCTTGCCGAAAGGCCTGGCGAGCGTGCCGGCGCTGCTGAGCCGCCGCCGTCGGAAGAGGCGCGCATGACGCCGAGCGGGCTGGTGCTGCGTGGCGTCGAGCGGCATTTCGGCGGCGTCGCCGCGGTGTCGGGGGTCGACCTGGATCTCGGCGGCGCCGGCGTGACCGGCCTGATCGGCCCGAACGGCGCCGGCAAGACCACCCTTTTCAACCTGATCGCAGGCAGTGTGCGCGCCAGCCGGGGAAGCATTCGTTGGGATGGCCGCGAGCTGGTAGGCCGCGATCCGGGCCAGATCGCCCGCGCCGGGCTGGTGCGCAGTTTCCAGCAGCCCCTGCTGTTGCCGGGAGTGTCGGTGCGCGACCACCTGCTGCATGCGGCCAGCCTGCGCAGCCTGGGTCACCCGCTGAATCTGCCGCGGCTGCTGCTGCCCGGAGGGCGGCGCGCGTCGGCCGCGGCCCGGCAGCGGGCTGACTGGCTGCTCGACTTCGTGCAGTTGGGCCCACATGCGACCGCGCAGGCGGATGCGCTGCCCTACGGCCTGCAGAAGATCCTCGGTCTCGCGCTGGCGCTCGCCGCCGCGCCGCGCCTGCTGCTGGCCGACGAACCCGCCGCGGGCCTGCACAGCGCCGAGAAGCAGCGCATGCAAGCCCTGCTGCGCGCCATCCACGACGAGTTCGACGTTCCCATCGTCGTGATCGAGCACGACATGCGCCTGGTGATGGCGCTCTGCGACCGCATCGTCGTGCTGGCGCAAGGCAAGGTGATCGCAGACGGCAGTCCGGACGTGGTGCGCCGGCTGCCGGTCTTCATCGAGGCGTACCTGGGCGGCGAGGTGGCATGCTGACCATCGACGAGCTGAGCGTGAACTACGGCCCGATTCGGGCGCTGGTCGACGTCAGCGTGACCGTCCCCGCCCACAGCGTGACCGCGATCGTCGGCGCCAACGGTGCCGGTAAATCGACCCTGTTGAACACCATCGCCGGACTGGTGCCGGCAGCTTGCGGACGCGTCTGTTTCGAGGGGCAGGACATCACCCGTCACGACACGTCGCAGCGCAGCGCGCTGGGCATCGCGCTGTCGCCGGAAGGCCGCCGGCTGTTTCCCGACATGACGGTGCATGACAACCTGCTGACCGGCGCCTACCGTCGACGCGACCGCGGCGCCATCGCCCGCGATCTCGAGCGGGTGTATGCGATGTTTCCCGGCCTGCATCGGCGGGGCGGCAGCCTGGGGCGCCACCTGTCCGGCGGCGAGCAGCAGATGTGCGCCATCGGCCGCGCCCTGATGGCCATGCCCCGCCTGCTGCTGCTCGACGAGCCGTCGCTCGGCTTGTCACCGGCGGTCGTCAAGGACGTGGCCCGGGCGGTGCGCGAGATCGCGCGCGAGGGCGTCGCGATCATGCTGGTCGAGCAGAACGCGCGGCTGGCGCTGTCGCTTTCGGACCGCGGCCATGTCTTCGAGACCGGCCGCTGCGTGCTGTCCGCGCCATCCGCGGCGTTGATTCAGGACCCGCACGTCGTGCGGGCTTATTTGGGCGAATGACGAAGGAGTCGACGATGTCCGTGATCCTGCAAGTGAACTACACCGCCAGCCCGCAGCAATTGCAGCGCGCCCTCGAGGACCGGCTGGGCGCGGCACGCAAGATCTCCGAGCTGCCGGGCTTCGTCTGGAAGGTCTGGATCGGCAACGATGCGCAAGCGCGCCGCGGTGGCATCTACCTGTTCGAGAGCCTCGAGGCTGCCGAGGCCTGGGGCCGACAGGTCGAGCCGCGCCTGCTGGCGGGCGGCGGCACCGACGTCGAGCTGCGCTATTTCGATATCGACCGCGAGCCCAGCCTCGTCAACCACGCGCCCCTCGGCTGACCACCGCACTGCCCATGTCCGACACCTCATCCTGCGCGCAAGCCATCGGCGCGCTGCAACGCTTTCCGCTCCTCGACGCCTTGTTCGGGCGACGCTCACGCCGCTTCGGCGTCGGCATGGAGATCCCCGACGGGCCGCTGGCCTACCGCTCGAGCCATCCGCCACAAGCGCTGTCCGAGCTCGAGCGCACGCTGCTGATCGCGGTGGGCGCGGGTGTCAGCGGCTGGAACCTGGGCATTCCGCATACGGCGTCCGGCGAGGCCAACACCGGCTGCAACTACACGGTGAGGCCACTCGGGCGCACCTACCCCAGCGGCGCGGCGACCCATGGCTCCGAAATGCTGGTGTCCGACGACAGCGGCACCTACATCACCCGTTTCCGCGAACTCGACGCCGGCCACATCCAGGAATACCGCGAGCCGGGCGACCTGCACCGCATCGTCGAATGGCTGCGCCCGCACATCGTCAAGCTGAGCGACACCCGGCTCGATGTGCCCGCCCGGCCGCCGCACATCGTGGCGCACAACCGCTGGGTGGCCAACCGGCCGGGTTCGACGCTGTTCGTGCCGATCGCCGACCAGGTCGACTCGCTTTTGAACCAGCTCTGGATCCGCTCGAGCGAGGGCGTGTGCGTGACCGACACGAAGTCCGGCCGCCTGCTCGGCAAGCCGCAGCCGCTGATCGCCGCGGGCAAGCTCGATCCGGCCCAAGCCGTGCCGCTGGCGCTGTTCGAGAACAATTCCCGCAACAGCACCACGGCTGAACTCGCCATCGCCAGCTACAACGTGCAACTGGCGATGCAGGCGATGGGTCTGGGCGGCTGGTTGTTCTCGGGCTTCAACACATCGAGCCTGCTCGGCGCCGCCTCGGCCCAGGGCGTCCGCGGTTTCGGTTTCCGCTTCGCGCGCCGCGAGGACTGGTTGCAGCCCAATCCGATCGGGCTCGACGGCCTGTTCGAACCGCTGGTGCCGCCGTACGTCGGCGACATGTTCGAGGCGGTGCAGCGGTTCGCCGAGCGAAAATTCGGCGCGCGCGGCAACC
>CAZZWY010000159.1:0-8314 GCA_964657785.1 uncultured Acetobacteraceae bacterium | reverse complement strand
CGGCGGCCTCCAGGGTCAGCGCGACGAGGTCCTCGGGCTCGAGGTTGAGCAGGTGCGACTTGCCGCAGGCGCGGGCGATGACCTGCGCTTCCATCGTCATGACCGAGAGGTAGTTGGCGAGCCGGCGGCCGCCGAGGACCGGATCGAGGCGCGCGGCGAGCGCCGGGTCCTGCGTCGTGATGCCGGCCGGGTCGCGGCCTTGGTGCCAGTCGTCGTACGCGCCGGCGGTGCTGCCGAGCGCCTGGTAGTCGGCTTCGTAAGCGGGGTCGTTGTCGCCGAGCGCGACCAGCGCCGCGGTGCCGATCGCGACCGCGTCGGCGCCGAGGGCGAGTGCCTTGGCGACGTCGGCGCCGTTCCTGATGCCCCCCGAGACGATGAGCTGGACCTTGCGGTGCATGTTCAGGTCCTGCAGCGCCTGCACCGCCGGCCGGATGGCCGCCAGGATCGGGATGCCGACATGCTCGATGAACACTTCCTGCGTCGCCGCGGTGCCGCCCTGCATGCCGTCGAGCACGACCACGTCGGCGCCGGCCTTCACCGCGAGCGCCACGTCGTAGTACGGGCGCGTCGCGCCGACCTTGACGTAGATGGGCTTCTCCCAATCGGTGATCTCGCGCAGTTCGTGCAGCTTGATCTCGAGGTCGTCGGGCCCGGTCCAGTCGGGGTGGCGGCAGGCCGAGCGCTGGTCGACGCCTTCCGGCAGGCAGCGCATCTTCGCGACCCGCGGGCTGATCTTCTGCCCGAGGAGCATGCCGCCGCCGCCCGGCTTGGCGCCCTGCCCGATCACGACCTCGATCGCATCGGCGCGGCGCAGGTCATCGGGGTTCATGCCGTAGCGCGACGGCAGGTACTGATAAACGAGGATGGCCGAATGGCTGCGCTCCTCGGGCGTCATTCCGCCGTCGCCGGTGGTGGTGCTGGTGCCCATCGCGCTCGCACCGCGGCCGAGCGCCTCCTTCGCGCGGGTCGAGAGCGCGCCGAAGCTCATGCCGGCGATCGTCACCGGCGTCTTCAGGTGGATCGGCTTGCTTGCGAAGCGGCTGCCGAGGACGACGTCGGTGCCGCAGCGCTCGCGGTAGCCCTCGAGCGGGTAGCGGCTGATCGACGCGCCGAGGAACAGCAGGTCGTCGAAATGCGGCAACGGGCGCTTCGCGCCGGCACCGCGGATGTCGTAGATGCCGGTCGCCGCGGCACGGCGAATCTCCGCGAGCGTGTGCGGGTCGAAGGTCGCCGAGTAGCGGGGGGGCGTCCCGGGAGGTTTCTGATCGCTCATTTCAATACGCCCCCGCGTTGTCGACATGGAAGTGGTAGAGCGTACGCGCCGACCCGAAGCACTTGAACTCTTCCGGCTGCACGTTCGCCTTGCCGGCACGGTCGAGCAGCTGCGCGAGGTGACGGCGGTCGGCGTCCTGCATCGGCTTTTCCTCGCAGTCGGCGCCCAGGCTCTTGACCTTGCCGCGCACGAAGAGGCGGGCCTCGTACAGCGAATCGCCGAGCGCCTCGCCGGCGTCCCCCAGGACGACGAGCGTGCCGGCCTGCGCCATGAAGGCCGAGAAGCTGCCGACCGAGCCGCCGACGACCACGTCCGCGCCCTTCAGCGAGATTGCGCAGCGCAGGCCGGCGTCGCCGTCGATGATCAGGAGCCCGCCCTGCCCGGTGGCGCCGGCGGCGTTCGAGGCGAAGCCCTTGACGTGGACGACGCCGCTCATCATGTTCTCGGCCACGCCCGTGCCGGCGCTTCCGGTGATGGTGACGCTCGCCTGCTGGTTCATGCCCGCCGCGAAATAGCCGGCGTGGCCGTCGATGTGGACGTCGAGCGGCGCGTTCAGGCCGGCGGCGATCGCGTGGGCGCCGTCGGCGTTGGTGATCGTGACCGTGAGCCGGCCGTCGGCGGACCGGGCCGCATCGTGCAGGAACTGGTTGACCTCGCGCAGCGGCGTCGTCGCGAGATCGAAGCTCACGTGGTCGCTTTCGTTGTCCCTTACGTGTTCCATACGTACAGCTCCTGCGGCGCCGGCTCGAACACATGCGCGTGCCTGACGCCCGGCAGGTGCGCGAGGGAGCGGAATTCGGACGCGACCGCGACATAGTCGTCGGTCTCGGCGACGATCGCCGGCTTGCAGGCGAACGGGTCGCGCACCAGTGCCAGCTTGTCGGCCGTGCCCATCAGCAAGGTGTAGAAGCCGTCGAGCACCTTGAAGGCCTGCTGCAGGGCGGCCTCGAGATCGTCGCCCTCGCGCAGGCGCCATTCGATGAAGCGGCAGGCGGCCTCGGTGTCGTTGTCGGTCTCGAAGCGGATGCCGAGCGGCTCGAGCCGGCGGCGGATGCCGTGCGCGTTCGAGAGCGACCCGTTGTGGACCAGGCAGAAATCTTCTCCGGCCGTGAACGGATGGGCGCGGTCCGGCGTGACCGCCGATTCGGTCGCCATCCGGGTGTGGCCCACGAGGTGGGTGCCGGTCAGCGCTTCGAAGCCGTAGCGGTCGGCGACTTCGCGCGGCGAGCCGTTCTCCTTGTAGAGATCGATCGCGCGGCCGGTCGAGAGGATATGCAGCAACGGGTGGGACTGCTTCATCCATCGGCGGGCCGCCGCCGGATCGCCGGTGACCGTCAGGACCGCGTGGTTGCCCTTCGCATCGACACCGACGTCGACCTCGAACGCACCACCCATCGCCGCAGCCATCGCCTGCCAGTCGAAGCGCGCACCGTCATCGATGAACCCCGAGTAGACGCTGATCTTTCGCCTGGAGGCTGTCACCGGCTCGGTGAACACCGCGAGCCCGGAGGAATCGGGGCCACGCTGCGCCATGCCGATCAGCATCGGCAGCATCAACGCGCCGAGCCGCTCGCGCAGTTCGGGCTTCTTCACCAGCAGCCCCACGATTCCGCACATGTCGCGCCCTTCCTTGCCGGATCAGAAAAACTCGAGGTAGCTCTTGATCTCCCAATCGGAGACGTGGCGCATGTACTCGATCCACTCCATGTGCTTGAGCCGCAGGAATTCCTCGCCCGCCGGGCCGAGCGCGCCGAGAACGAGCGGGTCGTTCTCGAGCGCCACGAGCGCCTGGTGCAGGTTTTGCGGCAGCAGGCCGATGCCCGCGTCGCGCAACTGCGCGGGCGAGTAGTCGTAGAGGTTGTCGTTGTTCGGCTCGCCCGGGTCGAGGCGGTTGTCGACGCCGTCGAGCCCGGCCGCGATGACTGCGGCGGTCGCGAGGTACGGATTGCAGCCGGCGTCCGGCAGGCGCAGCTCGATGCGGCCGCCCGGCCCGCGCAGCATCGACGAGCGGTTGTTGAGGCCGTAGCTGACGTAGGCCGGCGCCCAGCTCGCACCCGTCAGCGAGCGGCCGACGACGAGGCGCTTGTAGGAGTTGACGGTCGGGCAGCAGATCGCCGTCAGCGCCGCCGCATGCTTCAGCAGGCCGGCCGTGAACTGGTAGCCGAGCGTCGAGAGCAGCAGGCCGCGCGGGTCGGCCGCATCCTCGAACAGGTTCGTGGCACCCTCGCCAAGACTCAGGTGCATGTGCATGCCGTTGCCGGGCAGGTGGGCGAACGGCTTGGGCATGAACGAGCAGATCAGGCCCAGCTCGGCCGCGAGCTCGGCGGCGGCCATCTTGAAGAAGACGTAGTGGTCGCACGACGTCAGGCAGTCGGTGTAGGTGTAGTTGATCTCGAACTGGCCGTTCGCGTCTTCGTGGTCGATCTGGTAGACGTCGATGCCGGTGGCCCGAAGCGCTTCGGTGAGGCGCTCGAGGAAGACACGCGACCGCGACAGGCCCTTGTAGTCGTAGCAGGGCTTGGCGAGCGTGTCGCTGTCGTCGCACGGGGCCAGGCGGCCGTCGATCGTTTTCTTCAGCACCGAGAACTCGGGCTCGAGGCCGGTGTTGAGCGTCCAGCCGCGGGCCGAAAGCCGCTCGATCTGCGCCTTCAAGGTGACCCGCGAATCGTGCGGATGCGGGCGCCCGTGGACATGGCCGTCGCAGACGATGCGTGCGTAGCCCGGCTGCCACGGCACGACCGAGAGCGCCGCCGGATCGCCGACGGCCATGTAGTCGGGCCCGTTCGGCGTGATGCCCATGCCCCAGATCGCGAAGCCGGCGAAACCGGCGCCCTGCCGGAGGATATCGCCGTAATGCTCGACCGGCACCGACTTGGTCTTGGCGCAGCCGTGCACGTCGACGAACTGCGCCAGCACGTACCGGATCGAGTGATCGTCGAAGAACTTCGCGGCTTCGGCGGGGGTCATGACGGGCCTGGCTCCGAGGGGCAGCGAAGCGCTGCGGCCCTCGAAGTCTAGCCAACATGTTGCTTAGTAGTCAACAAATATTCTTGTGGTGCACATTGCGAGCAATTACTGCGCTGAGTCCCCTCTCCGCCTCGCTCGAGCGCGTCGCCGTACGTCGGCTGTCGCACAGACAGGAGGAGACGCCTGCACGTCCACTGCCGCAGCACAGAGGCTCCGGCCGCACGGTCGACAGGTGAAAGGTGGCGATGGATGTCACAACGCACAACGGGCGCGTCACCGGTCCGCTCACATTTCAGAAGACGAACGGTCAGCAGGGAAACATCCCGCTCGGGCCCTGCCTGGTCGAAGCGGACGATGAAGGTTCGGTCGCCGTCTTCTGGGGCGAGAGCGGCGAGCTGTCGGCCGTGCTCACCTCGCAGGAGGCGAATGACGCGGCCAACGAGGGACACCTGGTCCTGCTCGACCAGGGCGGCCCCCTTCGCCGCCACGCCAGCGCGCCTATGTGCGCCAACGTACGGACGGGCGCTTTTCGACGTGGGAAGGCCTCGCTGCACACCTCGATCCAGGCGGCAAGGGCATTCAAGGCCTCCAATTCGCCGCGATCACCGGCGCCAATGCCGTCTGGTAGCTCGTCGGCAGACCGCACCCTGGAAGCCTCCGGAACGAGGCCGACCTCCACCTCGCACTTCGGGCCAAGACGCAGCGGTGCCAGCCGGTTCGTCGCGCGCTCGATGGAGCCTGGCATCAAGACGGCGCCTACTGTCTTTTCGCCGTCCCGGTCATGGGCTCGCGGCAAGGACGCACCGTGCTCGTCCAGCTTCGCGTTGCGACCGACCCCGAGACGGGCCACCGCTACACGGTAAAACTGACGAGAGCAAGAAGGCGCGCGCCGGCGACTCATGGCAGCACCAGAAAATCGCGCTGAAGCCGACGGACGATTCGGCAGCTCCCACGCCCCATCCTGCCCTCAACGGGCAAGCAACTCCTTCAAGGCGTCGTCGACGGCCAAGATGTCCGGACTGGTGCCGCGCGGGTCGCCGCCGAAGTGGCCCCAATCGGTCTCGCACACCCGCAACTCGGCGTTGGGCATGTGCTTGACCTCGTACTCGCTGTCGGCGGGCGGGAAATACAGGTCGCTCGAGCCCGGCATCACGATGGCCTTGGCCTTGATGCCGGCCAGCGCCTTCTCGAAATCACCGCCGTACTGCGGATCGCCGGAAATGTCGGCGTTCTGCCAGGTCCACAGCAGCGCCAGCAGGTTGTTGGCATCCTTCGACAGGAAGAAGCCTTCCCAGAAGTAGACGAGGAAATCCTCGAGCGAGGAATAGCCCCAGGGCACGTCCGCCGGCCGGCCGCCGAAGGGGCGCTCGGGCAGGGCCAGGTCGAGCTTCTTGCGGTAGAAGGTCTGCGAGAACCCCCAGCCGGCGTAGACCCGCGCCGCCGCGCGCAGGCCGCGGGCGGGCGGGGTGTCGTAGAAGCCTTCGGCAAAGGTCGCGTCGGCCTGCATCGCCGCCTTCACTCCCTCCAGGAAGACGAAATTGTGGCGCGAGCAGCGCGCCGCCCCCATGAACGGCAGGATGCGTTCGACCATGTCGGGGAACGACGCGCCCCATTGGAACGACTGCGCCGCGCCCATCGACCAGCCGGTGACGAGCTTGATCTTTTCGATGCCGAACTGACTGGTGACGAACTGGTGCTGCAGGCGGACCTGGTCGTACACCGTGACGTGCGGGAAGCGGCCGCGGTCGTAGGGCGCCGCGGTGTTGCTGGGCGAGGACGACGCGCCGTTGCCCAGCATGTTGGGAATGATGATGAAGTACTTGGACGGGTCGAGCGCCATGCCCTCGCCGATCATCCATTCGTTGTCGGCATGGGTCGCGGAATACCACGTCGGGAAGATGATGACGTTGTCCTTGGCCGCGTTCAAGGTGCCGTAGGTCTTGTACGACAGCTTGGCGTCGCGCAAGGTCGCGCCGCATTGCAAGACGGCGTCGCCGAGGTTGAAGATTTCGGGGTCTGTCATGGCTGCTCCTGGTTGTTCGGATGGGGAATCGAGCTGGGTCAGCCAGCGGCCAGGCCGTGCGCCTGCTCGGTGGGCCATTCGGCCCGGACGCGCTGGCCCACCGTCACCGGCTGGCGGAAGAATTTGCTTTCGTCGACATAGGCGACGCAGCCCGGCGTGCCGGGTTCGCCGAGCGCCAGCGTCACCTTCATGTAGGTGCCCTGGTACTCGAGTTCGCGCACGGTGCCCTGCACGCTGTTGACGCCGGCCGTCGTGCCGTCGCCCTCCAGCGGGGCCACGCTGATGCGGTCGCGGCGGACGGCGAAGGCCATCGTCTGGCCGGGGGTCCACGCATCCTGGCCGCGCGGCACGATGAAGGTCGAACCTTGGGGACCCTTCAGCGTCAGGCTGGCCGGGTCCGACGCCGTCTGCACCTGGCCGCGCAGCACGTTCTGCCCGCCGATGAACCGGGCCACGTACTCCGTCCGCGGCCGGGCATAGATCTCGAGCGACGACGCCGACTGCGAGATCCGCCCGGCCTCCATCACGACCACCTGATCGGCGACCGCGATCGCTTCGAGCTGGGTGTGGGTGACGTGCACGAAGGTGATACCGAGCTCGCGCTGCATGCTGCGCAGCTCGCCGCGCATCTGCAGGCGCAGGAATTCGTCGAGCGCCGAGAGCGGCTCGTCGAGCAGCAGCACCTTCGGCCGCATGATGATCGCCCGCGCCAGCGCCACCCGCTGTTGCTGACCGCCCGAGAGCTGCGACGGCAGCCGCCCGGCGAGCGCCGTGAGTTGCACCTGCTCGATCACCCGATCGGCCTCTGCAAGGCGCTGCTTCTTCTCGACGCCGCGCGCCTGCAGCGAGAAGGCGACGTTGTCGCGCACCGAGAGATGCGGGAAGAGCGCGTAGTTCTGGAACATCATCGCCGTGCCGCGCTCGCGCGGGAGCCGGCCGACGACGTTGTCGCCGTCGATCAGGATCGCGCCCTCGGTGACGGTCTCGTGCCCGGCGATCATCCGCAGCATCGTCGTCTTGCCGCAACCGCTCGGGCCGAGCAGGCAGCAGTAGGTGCCGGGCTCGATGCGCAGGTCGACGTTGTCGACCGCGGTCAGCCCATCGGGGTAGCGCTTGGTGACGCCGGCGAGGACGATGCCGCCGCGGGTGGCAACGGTAGGGTTGGTCATTGGTCGACGCGTCTCATGAAGTGCGACCCCGTGCGGTACGGCGCCGCTGGATCCAGGTGATGGCGCCGAGTGCGGCGCCGATGATCAGGAACGAGATGCCGGTGGTCACGGTGCCGAGGGCGTAGATCGAGGGCGACGTGACGTTCTGCGTCATGCTCCAGATCTCGATCGGCACGGTGTTGTAGGAGCCGGTCGTCTGCAGGGTGCGGGCGAACTCGTCGTAGGAGAGCGTGAAGCCGAAGAGCGCGACGGCGATGATGCCGGGCAAAAGGATCGGCACGACGACGAGCCGCAGCGTCTGCGCCGGCGTGGCGCCGAGATCGCGCGCCGCTTCCTCGTAGGCCGGGTTGAAGCGGCCGAAGACGGCGAAGGTGATGAGCACGCCGAACGGCAAGGTCCACGACAGTTGCGCGCCGAGCGCCGACGAGTACCAGGCCGTGTCCCAGCCGAAGAGGCCGAACATCAGGCCGATGCCGATGCCGAGGATGTAGCCGGGCGCGACCAGGCTGATGATGACCGCGTAGAAGACGATCCCCGCGCCGCGGATCGGGCGCCGGAAGCCGAGGCCGGCGGAGACCGAGAACACCACCGTCAGCGACATGACGATGAGCGCCAGCGGAATCGAGCGCGACACCGCGGCGCCGATGTCGCCGGTGGTGCCGGCGAACAGCTGCGTGAACCAGTGCAGGCTCACCCCGCGCATCGGGAACGAGAGCGCGCCGCGCGGGCCCTGGAACGACAGCACGTACATGCAGAGCATCGGGCCGTAGAGGAACAGCACGTAGCCGACGAAGACGGCGCCCAGCACGTAGAACGTCCACGGCCTGCGGTCGGCATCGGCGCGGCGGCGGGCGCGCAGCGCAGAGGCCGACACGGCGGCAG
>CAZZWY010000158.1:0-8317 GCA_964657785.1 uncultured Acetobacteraceae bacterium | reverse complement strand
CTCCGACGGCTTCCACCACATCCGCGCCGTCCGCCACCGGCAGGGCCGCGACTCAGTCGGGTTGAATGATGGTGGTCCATGTTTCGCTCAGTGCATCGGAATCACGTTGAAGAAAGGCGCGCAACTCGACCGGCTGGTCCGGCTGCAGCCGCTTGACGCGCACGGTCATGCGCCAGGTCTGGGTCGCCTCGTTGCGGTAGGCGTTGTGCTCGACGACACGGGCATTGGCGCTGCTGCTGACGACGGCGCGCACCGCCGCGTCGGCGGGCAAGGCCGCGATCGACGGGCCGGCGAAGTCGACGACGTACTGGACCTCGTCGGCCGGCAACGCCCCGAAGCCGTGGCCGCGGCGCGACTGCGTCGCCCAGCCGCTCGGCGGGCGGTGCATCGCCTCGCCTTCCCAGGTCAGCTCGTAGGCCAGGTCGAGCGGCGCGCCCGGGGCCGGCAGGCGCTCCGGGACCCAGTAGGCGACGACGTTGTCGTAGGTTTCGTCGGGCGCAGGCAACTGCATCAGCTCGACGCGGCCCGCGCCCCAGTCGCCGACCGGCGTGACCCACGCGCTCGGCCGCAGTTCGTAACGCGCTTCGACGTCCTCGTAGTCGTCGAAGCTGCGGGCCCGCTGCATCAGGCCGAAGCCGCGCAGCTTCTGCGTCGCGAACGACGTCACCAACACGTTCTTCGGGTTGACCAGCGGCCGCCAGAGCCATTCGGTGCCGCTGCCGTTCGGCGCGCCGCTCGCGACCATCAGGCCGTCCGAGTCATGGACCTCGGGGCGAAAATCGCCCACCCGCGGCTGGTTCGCGCCGTGCTCGAACATGCTGGTGAGCGGCGCGATCCCGAGCGTCGCGACCGGATCGGCACCCCGCCGCAGGAACGTCCGGCTCTGGATCGACGCGACGGTGCTCGCGCCGGGCTTGAGGACGATGCGGTAGGCGCCGGTCGCGCGGCGCGAGTCGAGCAACGCGTAGATGACGAGTTCGCGCGCGTCGGGCGCCGGCCGCTCGATCCAGAACTCGACGAAGCGCGGAAATTCCTCGCCCTTGCCGCCGACGGTGTCGACCGCCAGGCCGCGCGCCGAAAGGCCGTAGCGCTGACCGGCGCCGAGCATGCGGAAGTAGCTCGCCCCCAGGAACACCGCCAGCTCGTCCTTGTAGGCCGGCGCGTTGAGCGAGTAATGGACGCGAAAGCCGGCGAAGCCGAGCTGCTGCTTCCAGGACGCCGGCGAGAGCGCGTTGCGGCCGTAGTTGAAGTCGGCCGGATCGAAGTCGAGCGAGCGCACGCCCTGCGCGGTCACCTCGTTGATGCGCACCGGCTCGATCGCGAACTTGCCGCGGTGGAAGAACATCAGCTCGAACGGCAGCTTCTCGGCGCGCCAGAGCGCCTTTTCCGGCCGGAAGCGGATGTCGCGGTACTGGTCGTAGCTGAGGTTCTTCAAAGCCGCCGGCAGGGTGTCCGGCGCCGCTGCGTAAGCAGCTTCCGACAAGGCGGATGCTCTTTTTGACACGTCGTCAAAACCGAACGCCTCTGCGCGGGAGATGCCGAACGCGAGCACCACGAGCAGGCCGGCCACAAGCCGCATCCAGCCGCCCGACGACGTTGCCGGGAAGGGGCTGACGCCCGGTACGCGGGCCGACGACGCCGGCTGGCGATCGCCTGGGCCGATCGGCTCAGTGAGGTGGGCGGAAGCTGCGAAAACGGGGTCCATGCCCGTACCAGCGCAACCGCCGTGCCAGGCAAAAAAGTCTTTCCCAATCAACGACTTACGACGTCAGACGAGGGATATCCCGGGGTTTCCGCGATCCAGCCCCCGAAAACCCCGCCGATCTGTCGCCGATCAGCGACAGCGCTTGGGGAGCGCGCTCGATTCCCCCGGCCCCGGGGTAAAGAAACTTGTCGCTAACCAGCGACAGTGGGCGGCTCGGCGCGGAAGATCCCCGGGGTCAGGCCGTGCTTCTGCAGCAGGCGGTAGAACTCCGTCCGGTTCCGGTCGGCGAGCCGGGCGGCGTCGGAGACGTTGCCGTCGGTGAGCTTCAGGAGGCCGACCAGGTACTCGCGCTCGAACCGCTCCCGGGCCTGCGAATAGGTCAGCACCTCGACGCTCGGCACGCGCAGCGCCCGTTGCACCAGGGTCAGCGGGATCAGCGGCGTACTCGCGAGCGCGCAGACCTGCTCGACGACGTTGTGCAGTTGGCGGACGTTGCCCGGCCAGTGCGCGGTCGCGAGCGCCTTGGCGGCGTCCGGCGCGAAGCCGTTCAGGCGTTTGCCGTACTTCTCGGCCAGCCGCGCGAGGAAGTGGTTCGCCAGCAGCGGGATGTCCTCCCGCCGGTCGTTGAGCGGCGGCAGCAGCAGCGCGACGACGTTGAGCCGGTAGTACAGGTCCTCACGGAACTGTCCCTGCGCCATCGCGGCATCGAGGTCGCGATGCGTCGCCGACAGGATTCGCACGTCGACGGCGATGGTCTGGCTCGCGCCGACCGGGCGCACCGCCCGTTCCTGAAGGACGCGCAACAGCTTGACCTGGAGCGCGGGCGGCATGTCGCCGATCTCGTCGAGGAAGAGCGTGCCGCCGTCGGCCGCCTGGAAGAGGCCGCGGTGGTTCGACACGGCGCCGGTGAACGACCCCTTGGTGTGGCCGAAGAGCTCGGATTCGAGCAGCGCCTCGGGAATCGCACCGCAGTTGACGGCCACGAAGGGCTTCGACGCCCGCGGGCTCGCCCGGTGGATCGCCTGGGCGAGGAGCTCCTTGCCGCTGCCGCTTTCGCCGCAGATCAGGACGCTCGCATCCGACGCCGCGACCATCTTCGCCTCCGCCAACAGTTCGGCCATCTGGCTCGAACGGCTCACGATCGGGGCGCGCCAGGCGTCACCCCCGCCGGGCGCCGCCTCGGCCGGCGCGCCGAGCGCGAGCGCCTGCGCGATCTTGTCGAGCAGCGCCTTGCCGTCGAAGGGCTTGGTGAGGTAGGTGAAGACGCCGCGCGCGGTGGCCTCGACGGCATCCGGGATCGTGCCGTGCGCCGTCAGCAGGATCACCGGCAAACCGGGATAGCGCGATCGCACCTCGTCGAACAGCGCCAGGCCGTCGCGCCCAGGCAGCTTCACGTCGCTCACCACGAGCTGCGGGCGTGCCACCGCGATGTGCGACAGCGCTTCCTCGGCCGAGCCGACCGCGGTGATCCGGTAGCCGGCCGAGCTGAGCCGCATCGACAGCAGCTTGAGCAGATCGGCGTCGTCGTCGACGAGCAGGACGTGCGCGGGCACTACGGACCTTTCGATGACGACGAGGAAGGAAGCGGCGCGAGGCGCGGCGTGAGGCTGCGCTCGATCGCCTTCAGCGCCTCGAGCTTCTCGTTGGCCTGATCAAGCCGGTTGCGGGTGTCGCGCTGCTCCTTGATCTGCCGGTCGAGCGCCTCCTCCAGGCGGCGCTGCTCGGCGTAGCGGACCTGGATGAAACGGGCGAACGGCTGCCACGGCAGGACATCGGGCGCGGTCGAGCGCAGCAGCGGCTCGATCAGGCCCATCGCCCGGGCCAGGTCGCCGTTGCTGCGCGTCAGGCCGAGCGCGAGCGCGAACTCGAGGAAGTTGACCGCGCTCGGCGTCGCGCTCGCGGCGACGTTCAGGCGCTGCACCTCCTGCGCCAGCTCGCCGGGCGGGAGCTGGCGCAGATAGTCGTTGAACGCGAACAGGCGCTGAGCGACCGCTTCGACGTGGGGCACGGCGGGGGACGGTGCGGGCTCGGCCGCGACGACCGGCGGGGGCGGCGGAGGCGGCGGCGGTTCGGGCGCCGGCGCCGGCGCGGGCGGCGGCGCTGGGTGCACCGACGGCAGGGGGGCGCAACCCGCCAGCAGCAGCAGGCAACCGCCAAGCACCGCCCCGGCGGCGGCGGCCGGTCGCTCTCGTCGCGTTTTCTTCATGAGGGACAAGCGCGCCGGGGGCACGGGTCAATCGCTCGCAGCATGCGGAAGCTCGATGTGAAAGTGGGCGCCCGGTCCGTCGGCGAGCAGCTCGATCTGCCCGCCGTGCGCCACGATGTACTCCTGGACGATCGACAGGCCGATCCCGCTGCCGCGGACCGCGTCGTCGGGCTGCAGTTCGCCGCGGAAGAACGGCTCGAACACGCGGGCGCGTTCCGCGGTCGCGATGCCCGGACCTTCGTCGGCGATGTCGATGACGGCGCGACCGGGCAGGACGGAGACGGCAATGCGGATGGTCGCATCGGGCGGGCTGAATCGAATCGCATTGGACAGGAGGTTACCGAACGCCGTGCCGAAACGCTCGGGATCGACCTGGACCCGCAGCGGCGCGCCGCTGATCTCGACCGTGAGGCGCCGTGCCTGCCACTGCAGACGCTGCTGATCGACCCGCTCGCGGATCAGCGCGACGAGCTCGGTGCGGCGGCGCACCAGCCGGCGCGCCTCGAACGCGGCGGCGTTGAAGCGCAGCAGGTCTTCGATCTGGCCCTGCAACGCGACGGTGTTCTGGCGCAGGATGCGGGCGACCTCGCGCTGGTTCTCGCTCAGCACGCCGGTCACGCCGTCCTCGAGCAGCGCGACGCCTTCGCGCAGCGCCGCCAGCGGCGTCTTCAGTTCGTGCGACACATGCCGAAGGAAGCGCGCCTTGTCGGAATCGAGCTCGACCAGCCGCAGCCGCAACCACTCGAGGCGCCGGCCGAGCAGCCGCAGATCGGCAGGGCCCGGCATGTCGACCGGCACGTCGAGCCGGTTCTCGCCGAGGCCGACGATCGCGCTCTCGAGGTGTTTGAGGGGCCGCGCCAGCCAGACGCCGAAGCCGAGCGCGAGCACCACCGCGACGCCGATGGCCGCGAGCATCTGGCTCGCCAGGCGCGTGCGGCCTTCCTCGATCTCGGCGCCGAGCACGGCATTGCGGGCTTCGTTGGCACGGCGCACCTGTTCGGCGAGGACCGAATTGATCTGCTCCAGATCGCGGAAGGCGGACGTGAGGTCGAGATCGCGCGAGGGCGCGGCCGCCGGCGGCACCGACAGCTCGTCCTGAATCTCGGCGAGCTTGGCACGCCATGCCCGCCCGTCCGCGTCCGGTGCGTGGCCGGCCTCGATGCGCGCCAGCGCCTCGCTCGCGTCGCGCACCGCATCGTCGAAACGCTGCCGGAAGGCCGGGTCCTGCAGAACGATGTACTGCCGCGCGGCGCGCTCCAGGCTCACGCTGCGCTCGGCGAGCGACTGGACCGCCGCGCTGAGCGCGATCGCCTGCTGCGCGCCGTCGCTGCTGCGCTTGATCAGGCCCTCGAGCGCGAAGATCCCGCGCAGCGCCGCAGCACCGAGCAGCAGCGTGATCAGCAGGAACGCGAGCAGCAGGAGCTGGCGGAAAGAAAAACGGTGCAAGGCGGACGGGGCTGCGACGGGTCGATCAACTTAGGGGTGGACGGGGCGTGCGGTTTCTACGATAGTCGTCGGTGACCTGCTCACCAATACGCGCCGGAACCGTCGCGACCCGCCCGACCCGAAACTGGAATCTCGAATGCAGCAGCCGAATTCAACGTTGGCGATCTTCGGACGTGGGCTTGCCGCGATCGCATTCTCGACGGCCAGCGCGGCCTGGGCCCAAAAGGCTGCGCTGGTCCAGGACATCGACGACAACGTGCGGGTACCTTATCAGCAGTTTTCGGTGGGCTACAACTGTAATTTCGCCGGCAACTGTGCAGCCCTCTTCCCCGTCGTGCCGCCAGGCCACCGCGTCGTCGTCGAGACCCTTTCGTGTGTTGCGCTGCTCACCGGCGGCACGCTCTTCCTGCCGATCTACTTGAGCGGGCCGGCGAACCAGGTCCAGATCTTCGTGCCACCGGTGCCCATCGGCGCGTCGCGCTACACGGCCAATCTCAACACGCTGGTGTATTTCAACAGCGGCGAACAGCCGAGGATCGATGCGTATTCGAGCGGCCCATACAGCAATTTCTCCTGCACGCTGACCGGCCGCGACGTGACGCTTCCCTGACCTCTCGAGCGCTCCGAGATGCACCCTTCGCCGTGGCTCGCAGCGATCGCGTTGTCGACGGCCTCCGGGGCCTGGGCGCAGAGAGCCGCGCTGGTTCAGGACCTCGACGACGGCGCCCAAGTGCCCTATCCGCAGGTCTCCTCGGGGAGCCGTTGCCGTGGCTCGGCCCGTTGTTCGATCGGATTCCGGTCGTAGCGCCGGGACACCGCGTGGTGGCCCGAGAACCTCTCCTGCCTCGCGAGTCTGACGGGCGGATCGATCGATCCAGCCGTTGCCCTGAGCAGCGGATCGGCAGTAGGTCGTGCACCTTGACGGGCCGAGACGTGACGCTTGCCTGACGGCAGGCGAGGTGCTGCCTCAGCGCGAGGGAAGCGCGATGCGCACCCGGGCCGGCGTTTGCATCAGCACGATGCGGTCGGCCGGCCCGGCAGTAGGCCGCCCGTCGACGCGCACCTCGGACCCGGCCGGCCACGGCCCCTGCACCTCGACGCCGCCGGGCGGCGAATCGCGCAAGCGGTGGACGACGAGGTCGACGATGTCTCGACCGCCCCTCCGATGCGATCGCATCGTCCAGGCGAGCGGCCCGAACGGCGTGCGCAGGCCCTGTATGCGGATGCCCGCGCCAGTGAGCCAGCGCATCGGCACCCCGGTGCCGAGCACCAGCGCCTGGTCGGCCTCGCGTTCGTACGCGAAAAGGTCGAGCACCGAACGGATCTGGTCGGACGCGACCCAGCCGTGCGGCATGTCGCCGAGGAAATGCGGTTCGCGCGGCTGCCGCATCACGACCTCGGCCCACTGGTTCCAGCCGGCCGGGCGGCGGTCGGCGCGGAAGAA
Source organism: uncultured Acetobacteraceae bacterium (assembly GCA_964657785.1). Classification (GTDB taxonomy): domain Bacteria; phylum Pseudomonadota; class Gammaproteobacteria; order Burkholderiales; family Burkholderiaceae_C; genus LMDS01. Next base: position 1,516 of record CAZZWY010000158.1, on the reverse strand, counting down.
GTCGATGGCGTCGAGCGCGCGCTCGCGGTCGCCCAGGCGCACGAAGGCGCCGACGTTGCGCCATTCGTAGGGCGTGTAGTCGGACCACGGCCGGGTGCCGTCGCGCCGCGCGAGGAAGTCCTGCCAGTAGCGGTCGAAGGTGTTGCGCAGCAGCGGCTCGGGCAGCACGCCGAGCAGGCCGCCGGGGGCGAGCGCGACCGTCGTCGAGGTCGGGTCGACGTCGCCGCGGTCGGCAGCGCCGAAGATCAGCGGCGCGCCGTACCGCCGGGCGCTCTCCTCGACCGAGGCGCGCAGGTCGGCGAGGAAGGCGGCACGCCGGACAGCGAACCGGGCCGCGTCGTCTCCGAAGCCGAGGCCGGTCGCGAGCTGCACCGCGCTGCGGTCGCCGATGGCGGTCCAGAAGTCGTCCCAGTACGAATACGCCGGCCGGTCGGAATAGCCTTCGTGGCTGATCGACGGCGGCATCAGGCCGAAGAAGCCGAGCCGGCCGGGTTCGCGGTTGGCCGCCGAGCGCTCGCCGGCGCGTAGCGACTCCATGTGCTCGGCGGCGGCACGGACGTGCGGCCAGAGCGCCCGGGCCGTCGCGTCGTCGCGGGTCAGGCGCCAGTAGTCGTCGACCGCGAAGACGAATTCACCGTCGCTGTCGTTCTCGGGCACCGGGTCGGCGCCGCCCTGCGCCGTCGCGCAGCAGGGGATCTTGCCGCTCTTAAACTGGAACGGCGCGTACCAGCGGAGGAAGTCGCGCACGACGTCGTCCTGGCCGAGGCGCAGCAGGGCCGACGAGGTCAGCGCGCCGTCGCGGATCCACGAGCGGGCGTAGGCGCGCGGACCGGGCTGCAGCGCCGGGCCGCTGCGGTTGACGAGGATGTGGCCGAGCGCGGCCCGCACCGTCCCGGCGAGCGCCGTGACCTCGGGCGGCCCGTCGAGGCGGACGCGGCCGAGCCGCTCGCGCCAGTGCGCGGCGACACGGTCGGCCTCGGCCGGCACGGCCGCGGGCACGGCCGGGTCGCCGGCCACCGGCATCGCGACCGCGATCTCGCGCGTCTCGCCGGCCGCGAGCGCGAGGTCGTAGCGCAGCATGGCGCTCGCGAAGCCGGCCGGGTCGATGACCGCGTGCGGGGCGTCGCCCGCGTCGCGCAGCCAGTCGCCCCCCGGTCCGGCGGCGAGCGGCTCGACCCGGGCCGAGGACGGCGCCACGAGCGGCCGGAGCCGGACCACGCCGTCGACCGAGAGCGCCCCGCCCGCCCAGCCGAGCCGCGACACCGCGCTGGCGCCGCCGAGGTGCGCGAGGAACTGCGTCGGCGGATTCGCCTGGAACGGGCGCCAGGCGAGCGCGAGCGCGACCGTGCGGGGGTGTGCCGATCGGTTGGCCACGCGGTAGCGAACGATCGCCTGCGCCGACGCCGGCGTGCCCGCCGCGAAGGCGTCGATGTCGAGCGCGAGCGCGTCGGTCGGCAGGTCCCAGTGCACCGAGGGCATCGGCAGGTCGCCGTCGCGCAGCGTCTGGCGGAGCTCG
>CAZZWY010000157.1:0-8330 GCA_964657785.1 uncultured Acetobacteraceae bacterium | reverse complement strand
GATATCCAGCCCGAGGTGCACCTCGACGACCACATCGGCAACTGGGTGCAGGACCGCGCCGACGTCGGTTTTCGGGTCGGCTCGCCGCCCGAGGAAGGGCTGATCGCCCGCCGGTTGTTCCCGCTGCAGTTGATGCCGTGCGCGGCACCGTCCTATCTCGCGGGGCACGGCGCGCCGAAGACCATCGACGAGCTCGCGACACACCGCTGCAGCGTGTTCCGGCACCCGGGCACCGGCCGCGTGCTGCCCTGGTACTTCAAGGTCGACGACGCGGTCGTGAGCCGCGACTTCGCGCCGGCGCTGTCGACCAACGACACCGAGCTCGAAGCCGAGGCGGTGCTCTCGGGGCACGTCATCGGCCTGCTCTCGGGCCTGTCGGCGGCCGCGCACATCCGCTCGGGCCGCCTGGTGCCGCTGCTCACGGCGCACGCGACCGACCACATGAGCGTGCACGTCTACTACGGCAACCGCACGGCGCTGCCGGCGCGGGTCCGGGCGTTCATCGACATCGCCGTCGAACGATTGCTCGGCAACCCGGCGTATGTGCTCGACGCCAAGGAGCTCGCGGCGGCGGAGGCGAAGGGGCGCAAGGCGGCGCGGCGACGCGCGTAGGCGCGGGGGCGGGTCTCGTCGCCGGCAACGTCGCGCTCTGCGCGGTGACGCCCACCACCCGTGACCCTGTCGCGGGTTTGTCCGGACGCCAAGGTGTTGACCCGGGTTCCGACCTTGCGAATACTGCACCACATGGTCAACCATGACGAAACGCTGGACGACATCTTCGGTGCGCTTTCGAGCGCCGTGCGCCGGCGCACGCTCGAGGAACTCGGCCGCGGTGCGCACACGGCGAGCGACCTGGCGGCGCCTCACGGCATGACGCTCGGCGGCTTCATGAAGCACCTGCGGATCCTCGCACAGGCGGGTTTGATCCGCTGCACCAAGCAAGGCAGGTCCGTGACCTGCGAGCTGACGAAGGCGCCGCTGTCCGAGGCCGCCCGCTGGCTGGCGAATCGCGAGCAGGTGCTGAACGATCGCATGGATGCGCTCGGACGGCACCTCTCTCACCGCGCGCAGATCGCGCACGGCCCGGCCGCTGCGGCGCGCACGAAAGGGAGTCGCCGATGAACGAGATGAAGGCCATCCACGACACCGTCGTCGTCGAGCGGGTGTACCCGGTGCCGCGCTCGGTCGTCTTCGACGCCTGGGCCGATGTCCAACAGCGGCGACGCCGGGATGTCCCGGGCGACGGCGAATGGGTCGTCATCCTCAAGATGTCGCCGGACTTCAACGTCGGCGGACGCGAGACCATTCGGTTCGGCCCGAAGGCATCGCCGAACCTGATGGCCGACGGCAACAGCATCGCCGTCGCGCAGGCGCTGGACCCGTCGCTCGCGCGCTGACATGCAGGAGACCCCATGACCAAGATGATTTTCGTCAGCTTCCCGGTCACCGACCTTCGCGCCTCGATCGCCTTCTACGAGGCGCTCGGATTCCGGCAGAACCCGCAGTTCAGCGACGCCGCGTCGGCCTGCATGGTGTGGAGCGAAACGATCCACGCGATGCTGTTGACGCATGACAAGTGGCGCACCTTCACCGAGCGGCCGCTGCCGGCGCCCGGCACCGCCGGGGTGATGCTCTCGCTGGCGCTCGACAGCCGCGACGCGGTCGATGCGATGAACGCGGCCGCGGCGGCGCACGGCGGACAGGCCGATGTGAATCCGGTGCAGGACCTCGGGTTCATGTACGCCCGCGATCTCGCCGACCCCGACGATCACCTGTGGGGCGCCTTCTGGATGGATCCGGGCGCGATGCCGCCCTCACCGTCTCGGACGCTGTGACTGAATCCGGCGTGTCCGGGCGGACTGCCGGAAAGCGTCCAATCCGGCGCAAAGCGCAGCAGTAGTCCCTTCTGGTGCGAGCATTTGCAACGCCGAGTGGGCGCTTTCCGAGGGGACGAGCGGGCATGTCGCGTTTGTTCGCCGCTTGTCATCCGTCAGACCGAAGGGAACCCGAGTTGCAAGTCAAACGAATCGTCGCGAACCTCCGTGCCCGCGACGTCGGCGAAGCCGAAAGCTTCTACAAGGAGGTGCTCGGCCTCGATCTCCAGATGGACCACGGCTGGATACGGACGTACGGCTCGACGGTGCAGATGAGCGTGCAGCTCGGCATCGCCTCGGAAGGCGGCTCGGGAACGCCCGTTCCGGACTTGTCGATCGAGGTCGACGATCTCGATGCCGCCCTGGAGCGAGTGGCTCGCGCCGGCATCGCGATCGAATACGGTCCGGTGAGCGAGCCGTGGGGCGTGCGGCGCTTCTACGTCCGCGATCCCTTCGGCAAGCTGTTGAACATCCTGGCGCACGAGCCGGGGAGCTGACGCGGCCGAGCGAACGGCGAGCGGCGGCCGCAGCCGCCCGCTCGTGCCGTGGCGACGGCCCAGTTCGAAAACCCGCGCCGCGCGCGGCGGCTAGAGTCGGTCACCTCCACTACGGCCACCGCCATGAATCTGCAACTCGAAGGCAAACGTGCGCTCGTCACCGGCGGCAGTCGGGGCATCGGCAAGGCCATCGCGCGGGCGCTCGCGCTCGAGGGAGCCGATGTCGCGCTGCTCGCCCGCAGTGCCGATGCGCTGGCGGCCGCCGCGGGCGCGCTGACGCAGGAGACCGGGCGCCGGGTGGTCGGCATCAGCGCCGACACCACCCGCGACGAGTCGGTCCGCGACGCGGTCGCGCAGGCGGTGGCACGGCTCGGCGGCCCGATCGAGATCCTCGTCAACGCCGCGGCCGAGCCGGCCGGCTTCGCGGCGCCGCCGCGGCTGGCGCAGATCGGCTCGGCGTTCTTCCACGCCGAGCTCGACACGAAGGTGATGGGCTACCTCCGCTGCGCACGCGAGGTCGCGCCCGGCATGCAGGCCGCCGGCTGGGGCCGGATTGTCAACGTCAGCGGGCTGGCCGCGCGCCAGACCGGCAACGCCGTCGGCAGCATCCGCAACGTCGCGGTCGCCGCGCTGACGAAGAACCTGGCCGACGAACTGGGTGCCACGGGGATCAACGTCACGGTCGTGCACCCGGGCCTGACCCGCACCGAGCGCACCGCGCCGCTGGTCGCCCGGCGCGCCGCCGCGCGCGGCGTGGCACCCGAGGTCATCGAGCGGGAAATGGACGCCGCCAATTCGACCGGCCGCCTCGTCGACGCGGCCGAGGTCGCCGACGTGGTGGCGTTCCTCTGCTCGCCGAGATCGCGGGCGATCAACGGCGACGCGATCGCGGTCGGCGGCGGCATCTCGGGCAGCATCCACTACTGAACAGCCTCCCTGCGGCCCCCGGGCCTTCGCTCCGCCGCGTCGTCGCCTCGGTGAAAATAGGCGCCGCGACAAGCTGATCCGATCCGCACGACGTGACAGCAGGCGAGGTGTTGGGGGGCGCGAATGCACGGTGACCAGAAAGCGGTTTGTGAGCAGATCGGCCGGCTCGGACCCGACCCCATCTGCGCCTTCGATCATGAGTTTCGGCCGTCGGTCAGCTGACCGGCGGGCTCGCGCACGACTTCAACAACCTGCTGGCCGGCTTGAGCGGCAACCTTCAAATGCTGCGACTTCGGCTGACGCAGGGCAAGACCGACAACCTGATGCGCCGGGTCGACGCCGGGATGGAGTCGGTGCGCCGCGCCGCGACGCTGACGCAGCGGCTGCTGGCGTTTTCGCGGCAGCAGGCGCTCGACTCGAAGCCGACGGACCTGAACCGCCTGATCGCCGGCATGCAAGAGCTGATCGAGGGCACGATCGGGCCGGCGATCCACCTCCGCATCGAGTCGCACGCCGACCTGTGGCCGACCAAGGTCGACCCGTCGCAGCTCGAGAGCGCGCTGCTCAACCTCTGCATCAACGCGCGAGACGCGATGGCGCCCGCCGGGGGCACCCTCACCATCCGCACGGCCAACGAGACGCTCGACCCGGCGTCGGCGATGCAACACGACCTGCTGGCTGGAGCGTATGTGTCGCTCTACGTGTCCGACACCGGGTGCGGCATGCCGCCGGAAGTCATTGGCCGCGTCTTCGACCCGTTCTTCACCACCAAGCCGCTGGGGCAAGGCACCGGCCTCGGCCTCTCCATGGTCTACGGCTTCCTCGGCCAGTCGGGCGGTCAGGTGCGGATCGAATCGGCCGTCGGCGTCGGCACGACGATGTGCCTCTACCTGCCGCGCTAGGCAGGCGCACTCGAATACCCGCTCGATCCCCGCCCACCCGGGGCCGGCGGTGCCCGGGCCGGCGAGACCGTCCTGGTCGTGGAGGACGAGGCCGAGATCCGGCAGTTGCTGGAGGAGCTGCTCGAAGACGCCGGCTACGCCGTCATCACCGCGACGGACGGCGCATCCGCGACCCGCATCCTGCAATCGAACGTCCCGCTGCACCTCTTGCTCAGCGATGTCGGCCTGCCGGGCGGCATGAACGGCCGCCAGCTCGCCGACGCCGCACGCGTCACGCGACCCACGCTCAAGGTGCTGTTCCTGACGGGCTACGCCGCGAACGCGGCGGAATGGAGCGGTCAGCTGGCGCCGGGGATGTCTGTGATGACGAAGCCGTTCGAGATCGGGGTGTTGCTGGGGCGGGTTCGGGAGGTGATCGGGGCGTAGCGGCGGTTGGCTTCGTTCCTTGGAAGCGCTTGGAGAATCTGCCGACTGCGCAGGTGCATGGCGGCGTTTTTTCGCGACGGACGCGGACATCGCCGAGCCAGATGACAGCCGCTCTGGCCATGAACTGACCTTCGCGGGCGTCCGCTTCCAAGTACTGGGGCCAGCAGTCATTACTACTCGGCCTGGCCTTGAACATGTCGGATACGTTTAAAGAACAGCGGCTAGCAGGGAGTTCCGCGCGCTCTCGTCGAGAACTGTGGGCCGTTGTGATCGGCGGCCCACAATTCACAGCGATCCAATTCGGACCTCGCGGTCGGATGCGCCATCAACAGCTCGAGCCGACGCGCGCCCCTCAGGGAATCGCGATTTCGTGCCCTGTGACCGTACAACTCCCGCCACCAATGATTTCCGACGTGAGAAGCTGGATGAACGGGACATCGCCCGGCTCAAAAAACATCGACGTTTGCGCATAGACCATCCCGTTGTAAGGCGTTCCGGGAAGCCGGGATTGAAAGGGCAGGGACAACCCGACATAGGTCGGGATCGTCGCATAGAGAGTCACTGATTGAAACGTCAACGTCGCACCTGGAGTGCCCGGCTGGGTTACCTGTGCGTAACACGAAACGAGGCGGACTTCCCGCCTATGCCCGGCGGGCACCGCTTTGAGGTTAAAGCGGCAAACGTTCGAGCCGGTATAGGAACAATTCATCTGCTCTTGATACGGCTGCCGGGCGGCCTCATCCACGTTTTGCACAAGCGCAGCTTTTTGCGCGTTCGCGACGCCCGCTGCGCCAATGAACAAGGATGCCGCCGTGAGACGGGCTGCTGCTGCGAAACTTCTGAGCGATTTCGAACGCATGGAGATTCCTACGGTAGTTAAATGGCAAGGCGACGTTTGGAAGAGCTCACATGCGACAGCGCCGCGTGACCGCAAGCAAGGACAGGCCAACGCCCAGTAACCCCCATGTGGCGGGTTCCGGGACAGGCGCCGTGAAATTGATGTCGACCGCATAGGCCCTGCTGCACGAAGTTGCGCACGAGCCGTCGCTGAAGCTCGCGTCAAGACCGATGAAGCCGTCGCCGAGCGTGCCGCCGCCGAGGTTCTCGGCGAACGAGAAGTTGAACGGCAGCGTCAGAGCCAGTGTGTAAATGCCGGCTGCGAGCAAGCTAATCGTCAAGGTCGAATCGGCGCAGGCCATCGCGGCATTGCCGGGCGGGCACATTCCGTCGTCGTTCGATGCGAGGAACGTGGCGCCGTTGCCCAGGCCGGTAAACAGCGACACGTAAGGATCGAAGCCGCCAGCCGCGATCAGCGTACCGGCCATATTGGTGCCGCCGCCGAAGCTCCAGGTCTGGATCGTCACCGCGCTGGGCGCGGCGAGCGTGAAGCTAGTGATGAACACGTCGTTGGGGTTCTCGGGGTCGAGCGCGCCGACGTACGAGAACCCATCCGCATGCGCGAGCGGCGCCAGCAGCGCCAGCAAGACCGAGGCCCCAAGCCACAACTTCATGTCGATCCCTTTCCATGACATCGTCTCTATCTAGAACGAAGTTGGTGGTCGATTCGTGCCACCACGCCGCAAAAATAGTTCGGCTGCTCGCCGTGCGACACCCTGGATGCGATTGAAATATTCGTTTCGCTGCGCGTGATCTGCGCGATGAAACAGGTCAGCTTCCGGGCGTCGAATCCGCGTCGCGCTATTTCCGGTTTGGGTCGGCTCGCGCCGGCTAACATCCGGGGAAACGGTCGCTCGAGGCGCTCCTGGCGCAATGAACGGTTTCCTGACGCGAAGGCGAACTGGCAGCCCCGGCCAGGTGCTGACGGCCGCGAGTGGCTGCTTCGGAGCGGGCTGCCCTACTTGGCGCCGGCGGGCGTTTCGGTCCTCCTCCGAATTCCCGACGCGCCGTCAATGCGCCGCGAGGATCGCATTTCTGCGCTGAACGCCGGCACGCCGTGCCGGTAGTGAACGTGCCGCTCGTCCGTTCAATTGTGCCGCGCCCGGTCGAGCAGCGCGTTTCGCTTAATCGTCGAGCAGCACGAGGTCCACGCGGCGATTCAGCGCGCGACCCTGCTCCGTGAGGTTGTCCGCCTTCGGATGGGTGTCGGCGAGCCCCATGGCGCTGAGGCGCTCGGCAGCCAGGCCTTCCTGCTGCAGAGCGCGCACCACCGTCGCAGCACGCGCTGCCGAGAGCTCCCAGTTCGACGGGTACTGAGTCGAATTCATGCGGCGATTGTCAGTATGCCCTTCGACGCGGATACTGTACTGAGAATCGGCCAGCACCCGGGCGAGCGCTTCAAGCACTCCCTTTGCCCGCGGCGAGGCCACCGCCTCGGCACTGGCAAACAATGAGTCCTCCGGAATCTCCAGGGCGATGCCATGCCCGTGCCTGGCCAGGCGCAACTGGCCAGCGTCCACCAGGGGCTGCAACCGGGTCTGCAAGCCCGAGAGCACGGCATCGCGCCGATCGTCGGCGTCGTGCTGCCCCGCAGGCAGCTGCGCAGCGGGCGCCGAAGCCGCAGGCGCCACGGGCGCCGGCACCGCGGACACCGGTGCGACGGGCGTCGAGACAGGGCGTAACGGGGCGGTGGCGTCGCGCCGTGCGTTGTGCTGTGTCGACAGCGCATACAGCGCCACGAAGAACACCAGCAGCAACGTCATGAAGTCGGCATACGACACCATCCAACGGTGAGCGCCTTGGCCGTCATGTGCGGCGTCGTCAGCCTCGCAGAATGCCAGCCGAATGCGGCGGGACGTATTCACGCGGCGGCCTTCAGCGGCAACACGTTGCTGTTCACCGCGCCGAACGATGCCAGGGTCTTTTCAACCAGCCAGGGCTGGCGGTTCTCGGCAATCATCACCAAGCCCTCGACACGCATCTCGTCGCGAAGCGTCTGCTCGAAGACGTGAACCTTGAGTTTGTGCGCAACCGGCAGAAACACCAGGTTCGCCAGACTGAGGCCATAGAAGGTGGCGACGAAGGCCACGGCCAAGCCGCTGCCCACCGCTGCGGCATCCTGCATCGTGCTCATCACGCGCAACAGCCCCAGCACGGAGCCCAGGATGCCGATCGTGGGCGCATACCCGGCTGCCGATTCCCAAACCTTGACCGCTCGGCGCATCTGCGCGTCGCGGACCCGCAGCTCCGTCAGCATCGTCTGCCGGATGTATTCCGGGTCCAAGCCGTCGACTACCATTTCGACCCCGTTGCGCAGCCACGGGTCCTGGATGGACTTGCACAAGCCATCGAGCTTCAGCGCACCTTGCTTGTAGGAGAGGCGGGCCCATCCGACGATCTCGCGCACCTGATGGTCTTTGCCTGTCAGCGGCGGCTCGCGCAACCAGCGCAGCATGGCGATCGCGGCGCGGAAGTCGACGGCGGAACTCTGGACGAGGATGGCACCCAGCGTGCCTCCACCGACGATGAGCAGCGCGGTCGGTTGCAGCAGCAGTGTGAGGCTTGTGCCTTCCAATACCTGCCCGCAGAGGATGGCCACGAATGCCACTCCCAAGCCCAACCACGTCATGTTGACCATCAGCAACCCTCTTTCGAAGCACGATAGGGCTGTACGGGTGCAGTCCAACGCGGGAAAAGCGGCCAGCGATGGGCCAACTTCCCGGTTCGACTTCCGGGAAGGCGGCTACCCTGCAGCGTCACCAGGCGCTTCGTCGCGTTCGGGTCGCGACCCATCCGAGCCAGCTCGA
>CAZZWY010000156.1:0-8335 GCA_964657785.1 uncultured Acetobacteraceae bacterium | reverse complement strand
GTACGGCTCGCGTCGACACCAAGGAGAAAAGCAAGAATGGATACCTTCATCCAGCAGATCATCAATGGTCTGGTGCTGGGCAGCGTCTACGCGCTGGTCGCGCTCGGCTACACGATGGTCTACGGCATCATCAACCTCATCAACTTCGCGCACGGCGAGGTACTGATGGTGGGTGCCCTCGTCAGCTGGACTGTCGTGACCGGCATGGCCGGCCTCGGCTTGCCGGGCTGGCTGCTGCTGCTGATCTCGCTCATCGCGGCGATCGTCGTCTGCGCGGCGCTCAACTACACGATCGAAAAGGTCGCGTACCGGCCACTGCGCAACGCGCCGCGCCTGGCGCCCCTGATCACGGCGATGGGCATGAGCCTGCTCTTGCAGACGCTCGCGATGATCATCTGGAAGCCGAACTACAAGTCATACCCGATCCTGCTGCCGAGCGAGCCCTACTTCATCGGCGGGGCGGTGATCAACAACGTGCAGATCATGATCCTGGTGATCACCGCGATCACGCTCTCCGGGCTGATGTACCTCGTCAACAAGACCAAACTCGGCCGGGCGATGCGCGCCACGGCCGAGAATCCGCGCGTCGCCGGGCTGATGGGCGTGCAACCCGATCAGGTCATCTCGGCGACCTTCGTGATCGGTGCGGCGCTGGCGGCGCTGGCGGGCGTGATGTACGCGGCCAACTACGGCTCGGTGCAGCACACGATGGGCTTCCTGCCGGGATTGAAGGCGTTCACCGCCGCGGTCTTCGGCGGGATCGGCAACCTCGCCGGGGCGATGGTGGGCGGCGTGCTCCTTGGGTTGATCGAGTCGCTCGGCGCCGGCTACATCGGCGCCTTCACCGGCGACGTGCTCGGCAGCAACTACCAGGACATCTTCGCCTTCATCGTCCTCATCCTCGTGCTGACCCTGCGGCCGCAGGGCCTGCTCGGCGAACGCGTGGCCGACCGCGCCTGAGAACCGTCATGAACAGCTCCAAGCTCAAGCTCCTGCTGGCAGCGATCGGCCTGCTGATCCTGCCGCTCATCGCGCAGTCGTTCGGCAACGCGTGGGTCCGCATCATGGACATCTCGCTGCTCTACGTGCTGCTGGCGCTCGGCCTCAACATCGTCGTCGGTTATGCCGGCCTGCTCGATCTCGGCTATGTCGCCTTCTATGCCGTCGGCGCCTACATGTTCGGCCTGCTCGCGTCGCCGCAACTGACCGACGTCTTCGCCGGGATCGCCGCGCAGTTCCCGAACGGCCTGCACACGCCGTGGTGGGTCGTGATCCCCCTCGGCGCGGTGCTCGCGGGCCTCGCCGGCGTGCTGCTCGGCGCGCCGACCTTGAAGCTGCGGGGCGACTACCTCGCCATCGTCACGCTCGGCTTCGGCGAGATCGTGCGGGTGTTCATGAACAACCTGGACGCGCCGATCAACATCACGAACGGCCCCAAAGGCATCACCGGCATCGACGACATCTCGATGTTCGGCGTGCACTTCGGCCAGACGCAGCACCTCTTCGGCATCGATTTCCCGAAGGTCACCAACTACTACTACCTCTTCCTCGCGCTGGTGCTGATCGCGATCTTCGTCTGCTATCGCCTCGAGAACAGCCGCATCGGCCGGGCCTGGATGGCGATCCGCGAGGACGAGATCGCCGCCAAGGCGATGGGCATCAACACCCGCAACCTGAAGCTGCTCGCGTTCGGCATGGGCGCCACCTTCGGCGGCGTCTCGGGCGCGATGTTCGCGACTTTCCAGGGCTTCATCTCGCCGGAATCGTTCAGCCTGCAGGAGTCGGTGATGATCGTCGCCATGGTGGTGCTCGGCGGCATCGGCCACATCCCCGGCGTGATCGTCGGCGCCCTGCTGCTGTCGGCGCTGCCGGAAGTGTTGCGCTACGTCGCCGGGCCGTTGCAGCAGATGACCGGCGGCCGGCTCGACGCCTCGATCCTGCGCCAGTTGCTGATCGCGCTCGCGATGATCGCGATCATGCTGTCGCGGCCACGCGGCCTCTGGCCGTCGCCCGAGCACGGCAAGGCCGCCGGCCTGGTGCCGGAGGGCCCTGAGCTGGGCAAAGTGTCAGCCGCCGACCAGATTCCCCCGCAAGTCGGCCCCATCGTGCCGACGGACCGTTGACCAGGAGCCCGCCCATGGCTGAAACCATTCTGAAGGTGAGCGGCGTCTCCAAGCGCTTCGGCGGCCTGCAGGCGCTCTCCGAGGTCGGCATCACGATCCTCAAGGGGCAGGTGTACGGCCTGATCGGCCCGAACGGCGCCGGCAAGACGACCTTCTTCAATGTGCTCACGGGCCTCTACACGCCCGATTCAGGCAGTTTCGAGCTCGGCGGGGCGCCCTACAAGCCCACTGCGGTGCACGAAGTCGCGAAGGCCGGCATCGCCCGCACGTTCCAGAACATCCGGCTTTTCTCGGAGATGACCGCGCTCGAGAACGTGATGGTCGGCCGCCACGTGCGCACGGGCTCGGGACTGATCGGCGCGGTGTTTCGCACGCCTGGATTCAAGAGCGAGGAAGCCGCGATCGCGAAGCGTGCGCAGGAGCTGCTCGACTACGTCGGCATCGGCCGGTTCGCGCCGTTCAAGGCGCGCACGCTCAGCTACGGCGACCAGCGGCGGCTCGAGATCGCCCGCGCGCTCGCGACCGACCCGAAGCTCATCGCGCTCGACGAGCCCGCCGCCGGGATGAACGCGAGCGAAAAAGTCGTGCTGCGCGAGCTCATCGACCAGATCCGCAGGGACGGCCGGACCATCCTCCTGATCGAGCACGACGTGAAGCTCGTGATGGGCCTGTGCGATCGCCTGACGGTGCTCGACTACGGCAAGCAGATCGCCGAAGGCACGGCCGCCGAGGTGCAACGCAACGAGAAGGTCATCGAGGCCTACCTCGGCGCCGGTGACAAGAAACATTGAGGGCGGAGCCATGATGCAGACACGATGCCGAACGAACGAGGAACGCCCATGACGTCGCTGCTCAAGGTCACCGGCCTGAAGGTGGCCTACGGCGGCATCCAGGCCGTCAAGGGGGTTTCGTTCGAAGTCAATCAGGGCGAGCTCGTCAGCCTGATCGGCGCGAACGGCGCCGGCAAGACGACGACGCTCAAGGCGATCACCGGCATTCAGCCGGTCGCGGCCGGCTCGATCGAGTACCTCGGCAAGCCGGTCAAGGGGCAAGGCCCGTGGGACCTGGTGAAGCAGGGCCTGGTGATGGTGCCGGAGGGCCGCGGCACCTTCACCCGGATGACGATCACCGAGAACCTGCAGATGGGTGCGTTCATCCGCAACGACAACGCCCAGATCCAGCTCGACATCGAAAAGGTCTTCGCGATCTTTCCGCGCCTGAAGGAACGGCGCGCGCAGCTCGCGGGAACGATGAGCGGCGGCGAGCAGCAGATGCTTGCCATGGGCCGGGCGCTGATGGCGCAGCCGAAGGTGCTGCTGCTCGACGAGCCGTCGATGGGCCTCTCGCCGATCATGGTCGACAAGATCTTCGAGGTCGTGAACGACATCCACCAGCGCGGCGTCACGGTGCTGCTCGTCGAACAGAACGCGAGCCGGGCGCTGCAGCTCGCCTCGCGCGGCTACGTGATGGATTCGGGCGAGGTCACGATGGGGGGCGATGCCAAGCTGCTCCTGAACGATCCGAAGGTGCGGGCGGCTTATCTCGGGGAGTGAGCGTAGGCTCGGGACAAGCCAGCCTGGCGTGAAGTTGACTTGCGCCTAGAAAGTTCCTTGCCGTTTCCGCCATGAAATCCGCATCGTTGGCCTACTTCGACCGCATCTACGTCATCAACTTGCCGCACCGCCGCGACCGCCGAGTCGAGATGGCCGCGCAGCTTCGCCGCGTCGGACTCGCGCTCGATCGCGATCCCGTGCACCTCTTCCCCGCCGTTCGACCGGATTCGGCGGGGCCGTTTCCCTCAATCGGCACACGCGGATGCTTTATGAGTCATCTTGGGGTGCTGCAAGATGCCGAGCGTGCGGGCCACGCCCGAATCGTCATCTTCGAAGACGACGTTGACTTTATCGAGACCTTCGAAGCCGACATCGGCGGCGTTATCGAAGGACTATGCAACAGACCGTGGGACATCTTCTACGGGGGCCACCGCATCGATCCTGCCCTGCGCAACACACGAACCGGCGATGCGGTGGAGGCGGTGACGAGCGAGGTGCCGATCGTTACCTCGCACTTCGTCAGCTTCGCCGGCTCGACGATCGGCGCAGTCGCGCGCTACCTTGAGTGGCTTCTCCAACAGTCGCCGACCCATCCTGCCGGTGGCCCGATGCATGTGGACGGCGCCTATACCCGCTTTCGTCAAAGCCATCCGGCATGTCGGACGATCATCTCCAGTCGCCAGCTCGCATGCCAGCGTCGATCTCGCACCGACGTCCACGCGCTGAGGTGGTTCGACAAAGTGCCAATCGTTCGAGACGTCGCGCAATTCGGCCGGCGCGCATTGGGTCCGAAACGACGCGATTGAGCCCTGTCGGCAGTACGCCGAAATTGGGTAGTCCCTACGTCAGAAGGATCCTTCGTCGTTTCTGATCAGCAAGAATGTTCAGCCACTCCAGGCGGTAGCTCACGCTGTGAGCCTCCGCGACGAGAAGATGTTCCAACCGACATCGGAGGTTGGTCATGGCGCAGGACAAGATTTTCCCAGCGAGGTCACTTGCCGCCTCACCCGTTCAGGCACGCAACGGCGCATCGAGGTTGTCGCGTTCCACACTAAAGGGCAAAGAGCTGCCAGAAGCCCTTTTAGCCTCCTGCGACGCTCGGTACAATTAGCGGCCAAAGGTACACGGCTTTGACTTTGAGGGGCGGAGGCGGGCGCGATCTAGGCCGAGGATTTGATCTATCGCACTTTATTACCGTAAGCTCCGCCGACGCAAAACTTCTTCTCCATGTCCCGTTTCGATTGCGACGTCTTGGTCGTCGGCGGTGGCCGGGGTAGCTCGACGGTTTGGCCCCGCCGCGCGCTCACGCGGTGGCTGGAGGGCGCAACGCTTGTCGACGGCGTGGCCCGTGTGGCTGGCAAGCCCCCCGACTGCAAAACGCGCAGCGGCGGCTGCCGCGAACTGATGCTCGCTGGCGCCTTCAGCTTCATGGCCGACGGAAGCGCTGCGTGAAGTTGCAGCGCGGCGCGGCACGCGACCGGGCGATCTCGATGCAACATTCTGCGAGCTCATTCGACGCAAAGGCCGACGTCGCAACCGGGCCCCGCCCGCCCGGGTCCGCGGGGGCGGCGCTGCGAACTGTGTTGCAGCTCGGTAAACGCTTGATGTTCTACGTCATCCTCCTTCACCTTGGAATGATGTCGTTGACGTGGGGTTGCGTCTGCCTGCTGCTCCACCCGCTGTTGCCGCGCGCGACCGGCCTCGCGCTCGGCCGAGCAGCGATCTCTTCGGCCTACCGCGGGTTCTGGGCGACCGCGCAGCGGCTCGGCCTGATGCGGATCGACTTCGGCGCCCTCGATGCGCTGGAAAATGACGCTGGCCTGATCATCGCCGCCAACCACCCGTCGATGCTCGACGCCATGCTCGTGGTCGCCCGGGTGCCGCGTGGCATCTGCATTATGCGTTCGAGCTTGATGCGCAGCCCGTTCCTAGGGGCGGGGGCGCGCCTTGCCCGCTACATCCGAAATGACCCGCCGCGCGGCATGATCCGAAGTTGCGTCGAGAACCTGAAGGCGGGGGCGCAGCTTGTCATATTTCCCGAGGGCACACGCACGGTTCGGGCGCCGGTCAACGGCTTCCGGCCGGGCCTGACGCTTATCGCGCAGCGCGCCGGCGTCCCAATCCAGACGGTGGTAATCGAGTCCGACTCGCCCTATCTCGGCAAGGGCTGGCCGATCTGGAAGGTGCCCGAGTTTCCGGTCGTCTTCCGGCTTCGGCTCGGTCGCCGCTTCGAGCCCGAGGACGACCATCACGGGCTGATGGAGCGCATAGAGGCATATTTCGCTGGGGAGCTCGACGAATGACGGCATCGCCGTCGGCCACCCACCTTGTCCTCATCCCGAGCTTCGATCCCGGCCCCGAGGTCTATTGCACCGTCGCTGCAGCGCGGGCGCAGTGGGCGCCGGTCTGGGTCGTCGTCGACGGCAGCACCGACGGCACGACCGCCGGACTCGAGCGCCTGGCGGCGGCCGATCCGCAGTTGTGCGTGCTCGTGCTGCCGGTCAACCAGGGCAAGGGCGCCGCGGTGCTGCACGGCCTCGAGCGCGCGTGCGAAGCGGGCTTCACCCACGCCTTGACGATGGATTCCGACGGCCAGCATCCGGCTAGGCTGATCCCCAAATTTATGCGCACCTCGATTGCCGCCTCAACCCCGCTGCGGCCGGCGATGGTCCTCGGTCGGCCGGTTTTCGACGCCTCGGCGCCGCTCTTGCGTGTGCGCGGCCGTCGGGTGTCGAACGGCTGGACGAACCTCGAGACGTTTGGCGCCGGTATCGGCGATTCGCTGTTCGGCTTCCGCGTTTACCCGATAGCGCCGCTGATCGCTGTAATGCGCTGTCAGCGCTGGATGCGCCGCTTCGATTTCGACACTGAAGCCGTGGTCCGGCTCGCCTGGCGCGGGGTGACGCCGCTGAACCTCGCCGCGCCGGTGCGATATCTCTCGGCCGACGAAGGCGGCGTCTCGCATTTCCGCTACGGCCGCGACAACCTACTGCTCAGCTGGATGCACTTTCGTCTCATGGTGGGCTTCGTCCTCCGGCTGCCCTGGCTGGTTGGACGCCGGATTCGGCGCTTGCCACCTTTTGACCGCTGATTAGCCGGCGTCTTCAGCGGCCAGGCTGCGCCTCCTTGCGACTTTTCACGACGGCTGGGCGACCCCGCTGCTCATTTTTCTGAGGGCGACCGCAGTTCTTACGATCGGAACGGCCGCCGGCAATCTGGCCTTCGCGCCGTACTGCCGCACTGACTCAGCATCACGTTCTCAAAGGACATGGTGCTGGCGGCGATCCTCGGCGGCTCTGTCCCCTACGGCCGCCCCGCGTCCGCGCGGCCGCGCGGTCTACAACGGCATCGCGAACCCGTGCGGTCGCGGGAGCGCCTCGGTCGCTCCCGCCGCTAGCAGCTCTTGAGCCCGAGGGTGTTCGCACGGCGGGGTTGCAGGTAGCTTCGAGTAATGCGCCATGCGCGCGCAGCGTCAATTTCAGCTACGGGCGGACCGCTGAATCGGCAAATAAGCGACGACTTCAGTCGACGGTCTCGGCGAACAGCATGTCTTCGGTCGCTGTCACGGGCAGGGCCGCGAGTCGGGCGCGAAGCTCGGAAGCGTCGAGCGTCGGGTGAAGTCGCGTCGCGCGCGCGAGCAGTTGCCCGGCAAGTGCGTGGAGCTGCTCGATGCAGACGTCGACACGCTCGCGGAAGGCTACTGGACCGTCGAGCGCGTCCATCAGCCCCCGGTTCAGTTCGGCGAACCACGGCAGGCTCGCCTGGTCGAGCATTCGCGCCGGATTCGTGCGCGGTGCGACCTCGCCCCACGACCGCAGGAATCGCTGCATTGCGATGTTCAGTCGTTGCGCTGCGGTGAGTTCGTTCTGCAGTCGAGCCATCATCACCACGTCGGTCAGCCGCTTCTGGAAAAAGAGCTGGCACATCACCCCCCAGTAGAAGGTGTAGTCCCAGAGCACTTTCATCGGCAGCACTTCAGGGTGGCCGAACAGGTCGTACTGGCCGACGTAGATCGGCAGCATCGATTCGTAGAGCGAGAAGAAGATGCGCTGGTAGAGCGGCGCGAGCACGCCCACCGGGCCCTTGGCGCGGTCGACGGCGATCATCTCGGTGATGTAGGTGTTGGCGATGGCGATGAAGTCGCCGCCGGGCGAGTAGAACGGGTCGAGGAAGAGGCCCGCCTCGCCGGTGAGCGCCCAGCGGTCGGCGCCCGAGAACACCTGCTTGCAGCCGTACGAGAAGCGCTTGAAGAAGGCGAAGTCTTGCAGGCTCTCACGCTTCGCGTCGAGGTCGCGGTGGAGCTGCGGCTGGTGCACGGCGAGCCACGCCATCGCCTTCTCGAAGGTGTCGAGCGTGCCGATCGGGTGCGTCGCGGCGTCGGCGACGATGCCGACCGAGTGCGAGCCCGAGGCCAGCGGGATCAGCCAGGCCCAGTAGCCGTCGCCGACCAGGTGGTTGGTCGAGAGCCAGCGGTTGCGCGGCGTGCAGCGGGCGAGCCAGGCCGGGTCGTCGGACCATTCGTCGACGTTGATCCGCTCGCCGACACGGAACCAGATCGCGTTGGCGTCGTGGTCGTTGGGTTTGGCGAGGTCGAGCCGGCGCTTGACCAGCCCGGCGCGGCCGCTCGCGTCGACGAGCCAGTCGCACGCGAGGTCGAAG
>CAZZWY010000155.1:0-8340 GCA_964657785.1 uncultured Acetobacteraceae bacterium | reverse complement strand
CAGCGCTGCAAGAAGTGGACGGGCTCGGCCGCGCAGTTGCAGGCGCCGGATGTCGCCGCCGGAGCGGGTTGCCTAAGATGACGGGCAACCCAGCAACTGCCCGCGAGGTCACCCGATGACGACCCAGCTCGATGCCGAACGCCCGGCCCTCCGCGACATTCCCGGCATACGCTTCCCGCAAGCCGACGGGAGCGAAGTGCCGTACGAGGTGTTCAGCTCGCAGGCGGTCTACGACCGGGAACAGGAGCGGATCTACCGCGGCCCGTACTGGAGCTTCGTCGCCCTTGCGGCGGAGATCCCGAACGTCAACGACTTCAAGAGCACCTTCGTCGGCGACACGCCGGTCGTCTTGACCCGCACGGCCGACGGCCTCGCCTGCTTCGTCAACCGCTGCGCGCACCGCGGGGCGATGGTCTGCCGCGAGAAGCACGGCAATGCGGCAAGCCACACCTGCGTCTACCACCAGTGGAGCTACAGCCCAAAGGGCGATCTGCAGGGCGTGCCCTTCCGGCGCGGCGTCCGCACCGAGCAAGGCTTGCTGCCCGGCATGGCGAAGGATTTCAAGACCGAGGAGCACGGCCTGCAGAAGCTCCGGGTCGTGGACTACCGGGGCCTGGTGTTCGCGACCTTCAGCGATGCCGCGCCATCGATCGAGGACTACCTCGGCCCCGAGATGCGGCCCTGGGTCGACCGGGTGTTCCACAAACCGGTCGTCTACCTCGGCTGCACCCGCCAGTTCAGCAAGTCGAACTGGAAGCTGTACTTCGAGAACGTCAAGGATCCCTACCACGCGAGCCTGCTGCACCTTTTCCACACCACCTTCAACATCTTTCGCGTCGGCATGAAGGCGCGCTCGATCCCCGATGCACGCGAGGGCCTGCACAGCGTGATCACCGTGACCAAGCCGCAGGTTCAGAGCGACACGAGCGCGGCCTACAAGCAGCAGGAGATCCGCTCGATGCAGGAGGGCTTCGCGCTCGAAGACCCGCTGCTGCTGGGGCAGCTCAAGGAGTATGAGGAGGACTGCACCAACCAGATCCAGCCGATCTTCCCGCAGCTGGTGATCCAGCAAATCCACAACCCGCTGGTCGCGCGCCAGCTGCTGCCGAAGGGGCCGGGCAACTTCGAGCTGGTGTTCCATTTCTTCGGCTACGAGGACGACACGCCCGAGCTGCGCGAGATGCGGCTGCTGCAGACCAACCTCGTCGGCCCGGCGGGCTACATCAGCATGGAGGACACCGAGGCCACCGAGCTGGTGCAGCGCGGCACCGTGCGCGATGGCGACAAGACGAGCTACATGGGCATGGGGCTCGACGCTCCCGACAAGACCGACACCAACATCACCGAGTCGCTGATCCGCCGCTTCTGGGCGGGCTACCAGAACGCCATGGGGTACCGACCATGAACGACGAGCTGAACCTCTGGCTCGAACTCAGCCGGCTTCAGCAGCGCTACATCCACCTCCTCGACAGCGGCCAGCTCGAGCGCTGGCCCGAGCTCTTCACCGAGGACGCCGAGTACAAGATCCTCAGCAAGGAGAACGCCGACCGCGGCCTGCCGGCGACCGTCATCTACTGCCGCAACCGCGCCATGATGCGCGACCGCATCGTCGCGCTTCGCAACGCCAACATCTACGAGGCGCACAGCTACCGCCATGCGACCGGCGGGCTCGAGATCGAGTCGGTCGACGGCGACCGGGTGCAGACGACGTCGAGCTACATCGTGGTCAACACCGGCGCGGCGGGCGACTCGGCCGTCTATCAGGCCGGCTGCTACCGCGACACCGTCGTCAAGGTGGGCGGCGCGTGGCGCTACCGGAGCAAGGTCTGCGTCTACGACACCAGCCGCGTCTACACGCTGCTGGCCACGCCGATTTGAAGGGGAGAGGGCGATGACCGCTTGGCACGACGTCGGCGCGGCTGACGACTTCGAACCCGACGAGCCGCGTGGCGTGGTTGCTGCCGGGGTGGCGATCGCCATCTGCCGGGCGGGCGACGAACTCTTCGCGCTTGCCGATAGTTGCACCCACGAGGTCGCGCGGCTGTCGGAAGGTTTCATCGAGGACGGCTGCATCGAGTGCCCGCTGCATCAGGGCACCTTCGACCTGCGCACCGGGGAGGCCCGCAAGGCGCCGTGTGTCGACCCGGTGCAGGTCTATCCGACGCGGATCGTCGGCGGCCGGCTCGAAGTGCAGGTGCTGCCGATCTTGGCGGGATGAGTGGCGGAACGAGCGCGGGCGTGAGCGACACCGTATCGTCGCCGGGCGCCGAGGGTGCCGGGCCGCGAATCGTCATCGTCGGTGCCGGTCAGGCCGGTGGCTGGGCCGCCGCCACGCTGCGCAAGGAGGGGCACACCGGGACCATCGTCCTGATCGGCGACGAACCCCATCCGCCCTACGAGCGCCCGCCGCTCAGCAAGTCGGTCCTGCTCGGCACGGCGCCGCCCGAAAGTACCCACCTCTTCTCCGTCGAGGCGTTCGAGAAGCTGACACTCGACTGGCGGCCGGGCGTGCGTGTCTCCGCGATCGACCGCGCGGCGCACCGGCTGACCTTGGCGGACGGCGGCAGCCTCGGCTACGACAAGCTGATCCTCTGCATGGGCGGGCGCCCCCGCCTGCTGGCGATCGAGGGCGCCGGGCTGCCGCAGGTGCACCTCCTGCGGACGCTCGCCGATGCGGCCCGGCTGCGCGCCGGGTTGCGGCCGGGGGGCAGGGTGGTGGTCGTCGGCGGCGGCTGGATCGGCCTGGAGACGGCGGCCAGCGCCCGCGCTCAGGGCATGGAGGCGGTGGTCGTCGAGGCCGGCCCGCGGCTCTGCGAGCGCAGCGTGCCGGTCGAGGTCTCGAACCTGTTGCAGGCGGTGCACCGGTCGCACGGGGTGGACGTGCGTCTGGGCGCCCAGGTGACGGCCTTCGAGGCGGTCGGCGAGCGTGCCGGCGTGCGGCTGGCCGACGGCACACTCCTGGCCTGCGACCTGATCGTCGTCGGCGTCGGCCTGGTGCCGAACGACGAGCTGGCCCGCGAGGCCGGGCTCGGCTGCGAAGGCGGTGTGTGCGTCGATGCAGCGTGCCGCAGCTCCGACTCCGACATCTATGCCGCCGGCGACCTCGCCGTCATGACGAACCCCCGGACCGGCCGGGCGATGCGGCTCGAGTCGTGGCAGAACGCGCAGGAGCAGGGCATCGCCGCAGCCAGGGCGGTGCTCGGCCGGCCGGTGCGCTACGAGCCGTTGTCGTGGTTCTGGTCGGACCAGTTCGACGTCAACCTGCAGATCTACGGCGTCGCCTCGCCGTTGCACCGCGTGGTGCCGCGCGGCGAGCCGGGGAATACGGCCGGCATCTGGTTCTTTTTGCAGGGCGACGTGATCGAGGCCGCCATCGGCGTCAATGCCGGCCGCGACCTGCGTCATGCCAAGCGCCTGATCGAGTCGGGCAAGGCCGTCGACGCCGGCCGCCTGGCCGACCCGAACACGGCGATGGCCCGGCAGTAGCGCTGGCGGTCGGAGGCCGCACGCCCGGAGATCGGCGCCCGTTTTGGAGCCGTCAAACCCCGAGGTAGCGTGCCCACACCGACCGATCGGCGTCGAGCGTCTTCGAGTCGCCCTGCCAGACGACCTGGCCGCGTTCGAGAATCAGGTGGTGGTCGGCGAGGCCGAGCAGCCGCTCGACGTATTTGTCGACGACGAGGGTCGTCTGGCCCGCCGCCCGCAGCTGGGCGAGGCAGCGCCAGATGTCCTCGCGGACGACAGGCGCCAGGCCCTCGGTCGCCTCGTCGAGGATCAGCAGCCGCGGGTTGGTCGACAGCGCCCGAGCGATGGCCAGCATCTGCTGCTCGCCGCCGGAGAGCTGGTTTCCCAGGTTCTTCTCGCGTTCGCGCAGGCGCGGGAAGAGCGCGTAGAGCCGGTCCAGCGTCCAGCCGTCGCGCTGGCCGTTGCGGTTCGCGCCGAACGCCAGCAGGTGTTCGCGCACCGTCAGGTTGGGAAAGCACTGCCGGCCTTCGGGGACGATCGCGATGCCCAGCCGGGCGATCGCGTCGGGCCGCAGCCTGGCCGTCGAGGCGCCGCCGAAGCGCACGCTGCCGCCTTGCAGCGCGATGGCGCCGATCAGCGTCTTGATCGTCGTGCTCTTGCCCATGCCGTTGCGGCCGAGCAGGCTCACCACCTGGCCGGGCCGGATGTCGAAGTCGATGCCGAACAGCACCTGGCTCGCGCCGTAGCCGGCTACCAGGCCGCGGGCCTCCAGCAAGGAGGCGGGTGCCGTCGTCATGCCGCGGCCTCTTCCTCGGTGCCGAGGTACACCGCCTGCACCTGGGGATTGCCGCGAACGTCGTCGACCCCGCCGGTCATCAGCACCCGGCCGCAGACCAGCACCGAGATGCGGTCGGCGAGCGCGAACACGGCTTTCATGTCGTGCTCGATCAAAAGGATCGCCATGTCGCGGCGCAGGTGAGCGACGAGTTCGGTCATGCGCTCGCTGTCCTCCGGGCCCATGCCGGCCATCGGCTCGTCGAGCAGCAGCAGCTTCGGCTCGGCCGCCAGGGCGAGGGCGACGTCGAGCTGGCGTTGCGCGCCGTGCGGCAGCGTGCCGGCGATGCGGTGCAGATCGGTGCCGAGGCCGACCCGCTGCGCCAGCGCGTGCGCCGTGTCGGTCAGCGCCGTTTCGCGGCGCCTGTCCTTCCACAAGCGCAGGCTGCTGCCGGTGTGGGCCTGCGCCGCGAGCAGCAGATTGTCGAGCACGCTGCTCTGCCGGAAGACGCTGGTGATCTGGAAGCAGCGCGAGAGCCCGAGGCGCACGCGGGCGTGCATCGAGCGTGGCGTCAGGTCGACGCCATCCAGCAGCACCCGGCCGGCGTCGGGCCGGACGAGACCGGAAATCTGGTTGATCAGCGTGCTCTTGCCGGCGCCGTTCGGGCCGATCAATGCGTGAATCTCGCCGGAGCGCACGTCCAGGCTCACGCCGTCGGTGGCGCGCAAGGCGCCGAAGTTCTTGACCAGGCCAACGACCGAGAAGAGGCTCATGGGGATGTCGACGCGACGCGGGCCGCGGTCGTGGCGAGAGGATCGGGTTCGCGCGCCGCCGGCTGTGCGGGCGCCCGTTGGCGCAGACCGGCGAGTCCGCGCGGGGCGAAGAAGACGATCGCGATCAGCAGCAGGCCGAGCGGCAGGTGCCAGTAGTCGGTCTGCCGTCGCACCAGCTCCTCCAGACCGAGCCAGACGCCGGCGCCGATCGGGCCGCCCCAGCGCTGTCCGACCCCGCCGATCACCACCATCACCACCAGGTTGGCCGACTGCGTCCAGTGCATCAGGGCCGGGCTGACGAAGTTGTTGTGGGTCACCAGCAGCGCACCGGCCAGGCCGGCCACCGCGCCCGCAAGCGCGAACGCCGTCAGTTGCAGCCAGAACACCGGAAAGCCGAGCGCCTGCATGCGGGTCTCGTTGTCGCGGATACCGGTGAGGGCGTGGCCGAAGCGCGACCGGGTGCTGCGGTTGAGGAGCAGCATCACGCCGGCGAAGATCGCGAGCACGACCCAGTAGAACGTCGATTCCACGCCCAGGTCGAGCCCGAAGCCGAGCGTCGGCCGCGCCACCAGGGTGTAGCCGTCGTCGCCGCCGTAGGTTCGCAGGGAGACCGCGGCCTGGTAGAGCATCTGCGCGAAGGCGAGCGTCAGCATGATGAAGTAGATGCCCCGCGTGCGCAGCGCGACCAGCCCGACGAGGGCCGCCATCCCGGCCGCTGCGGCCGCCGCCGCCGGCCACAGCAGCCAGGCGCTCTCGTGCCCCGCCTCGACCAACGCCACCAGGGTGTACGCGCCGACGCCGACGAACCCCATGTGGCCGAGCGCGACCAGCCCGCCGTAGCCGAGGACGAGGTTCAGGCTGGCGGCGGCGAGCGCGATGATCAGCACCCGGCGCACGAAGCCGACGTAGTAGTCCATCCCGAGCGCCGGCGCCAGCAAGGGGAATGCCGCCAGGAGGGCGAGTGCGACCCAGGGCGCGAGGCGTGCGATGCGCATCTCAGCCTCGTGCCGGGAACAGCCCCGCCGGCTTGAAGACCAGCACGACGACCATCAGGGCATAGACCGACATGCCGGCGATCAGCGGCGCCACGTCCGACACCTGGGCCGGTGGCAGCACGCCGTGCAGCCACATCGGCACGAAGGCGCGGCCGAAGGTGTCGACCAGGCCGACCAGCAGCGCCGCCACGAAGGCGCCGCGGACGCTGCCGATGCCGCCGATCGCCAGCACCACCAGCGACGGGATCAGGATTTCCTCGCCCATGCCGACCTGCACGGCGGTGACGGGGCCGAGCAGCGCCCCGGCGAGGGCGGCCAGCGCCGCGCCGAGCACGAAGACGGCCGAGAAGACACGTCCGACCGGCACGCCCATCCATTCGGCCATCGAGCGGTTGCTCGCGCCGGCACGCACCAGCATGCCGACCCGGGTGTGGTTGACGAGGAAGTAAAGCCCGAGTGCCACCAGCACCCCGGCCGAGAGCAGGACGATGCGGTAGGCGGGGTACGGCAGCTCGGGCAGGAGCTGCACCGGGCCGGCGAGCGCCGCGGGCGCATTCGCCATCACCGGGGCCGAACCCCAGATCATCTTCACCAGGTCGTCGCTGATCAGGATCAGTCCGAAGGTGGCCAGCATCTGCGCGAGATGGTCGCGGCCGTAGAGCCGGCGCACCAGCAGAGCCTCGAGCGCCAACGCGATCAGCACGACGAGCAGGACCGCGATCAGCACCGCAGCGACGAACGACCCGGACCGTTGGTGGACCGACGCGGCGACGTAGGCCCCGCCCATGAAGAGCGAGCCGTGTGCGAGGTTCATCACGTCCATGATCCCGAACACCAGGGTCAGGCCGGCGGCGAGCAGGAACAGCATCAGGCCGTAGCCGATGCCGTTGAGCGTCTGCTCGAGGACGAGGATGAAGCTCATGGCCTCCGGCTCGGCGTCTTCTCAGCGACTCACTTCATCGCGCAGTCGGCGTGGTAAGCGTCCTGATACGCCTTCAGCGTGGTGCCCACCGTCTTGTTGACCAGCGTGCCATGAGCGTCCTTGCCGATGACGCGCAGGTAGTAGTCCTGGATCGGGAACTGGTTGTTGCCGTATTTGAAGGTGCCGCGCAGCGAATCGAAGCGCGCGGCCTTCAGCGCTGCCAGCACCGGGGGCTTGTCCTGGACCTTGCCCTTGACGTCG
Organism: uncultured Acetobacteraceae bacterium; assembly: GCA_964657785.1. Lineage (GTDB taxonomy): Bacteria > Pseudomonadota > Gammaproteobacteria > Burkholderiales > Burkholderiaceae_C > LMDS01. The sequence continues at coordinate 1,149 of CAZZWY010000155.1, read as the reverse complement.
CGCACCGCGGCGTCGATGGCCATGATCGCCTCGTAGGCCTGCGCCGCGTAGAAGGTCGGGTGCGCTTGTAGGCCTTGTTGAACTCGGCGACGAAGCGGGTGTTGGCGGGCGCCGGCAGGTCCGTCGTCCACTGCGAGGCCGAGAACAGCCCGAGCATCGGTTCGCCGACCGCGCTGATGGTGTCCGGGTCCGACGACGCCGGACTCGTCACCAGCCGCACCTTGGCCGACAGGCCCGAGGCCACGAACTGCTTGATGAAGTTGATGCCCATCGCGCCCGGCAGGAAGAAGTAGACGACCTCGGGCTGGGCAGCGCGGATCTGCGCCAGCTCGGCGGCGTAGTCGAGCTGCCCGAGCTTGCCGTAGACCTCGCCGGCGATCTCGCCCTTGTAGAGCCGCTTGAAGCCGCCGAGGTGATCCCGCCCGGCGGGATAGTTCGGCGCGATCAAGAACACCTTTTTGAAGCCCTGGTCGACCACCCACTTGCCGGCGGCTTCGTCCCAGGTGTCGTTCTGATACTGCAGGCCGAAGAAGTAGGCGTTGCACTGCTTGCCGGCGTACTGGCTCGGCCCGGGGTTGCTCGACACATAAGGCACCTTGGCCGCGAACAGCGCCGGCCCGACGGCGAGCGCCACGTTGCTCGGGACGGGGCCGGTGAAGAAGTCGATGTGGTTTTGCTGGATGAAGCGGTCGACCACCTGCTTGGCCTGGTCGGGGCTGCCGCCGGTGTCGGCCTGCAGGAACTCGGCCGCCTGGCCGCCGAGCTTGCCGCCCAGCTGCTTGATTGCCAGCTCGATCCCGTCGCGCGCCTCGGCCCCGCCGGCGGCGAACGGGCCGGAAATGTCGAGGGCGATCCCCACCCTGATGGGGTCGGCCGCATGGGCCTGCGCGGCGGCCAGGGTCAGCGCGGCGGCGGCCAGGCGCATCAGGACAGGGGGGCGTGCGGTCATGGGGGATCCGAAAAAAAAGGGTGAGCGTCAGCCGCATGCTAGAAGTGCGGCGCTGGCGCCAAAAGCCGATCTCGGCAATCCGCAGCCGCCAGGCGTCCGCTTCTTGCGCCCTCGCGCATTCATGGTTCGTGGCCCGATGCTGCACCTGCGGGGATGAGAAGCTGTGAACGCATCAGCCATGCCCGCTCATCGCGCCAAAA
>CAZZWY010000154.1:0-8347 GCA_964657785.1 uncultured Acetobacteraceae bacterium | reverse complement strand
GCTCGTCGGTCTCGGCATGACCGGGCTCTTCGCGCGCGCCGCCGCGAGCGCCGCCGACCGCGCGCAGGCCGAGGCCGTGCTGGGGCCGACCGGCGAGCTGCTCTGGGTCGCAGCGGAGAGCGATCTCGACGCCGTCACCGCGCTGTCGGGCTCGGGGCCGGCCTATGTGTTCTATTTCGTCGAGGCGATGATCGAGGCAGCGACCGCGATGGGCCTCAGCGTCGCGGACGGGCAGCGCCTCGCGCTCGCGACGTTCGCCGGCGCCACCGGCCTGGCGCAGGCGTCGACCGACCCTCCCGCCGTGCTCCGCGAGCGTGTCACCTCCCGCGGCGGCACGACGTATGCCGCCCTCTCATCGCTCGAGGCGAGCGGCGTCAAAGCCGCCTTCGTCGCCGCGATGCAGGCGTCGCGCTGCCGGGCGATCGAACTCGGCGACGAGTTCGGCGCCGCACCGCCGCCGCCCGCCGCGGCCCCGCCCTCCGAACGGAACCCGTCATGAATTCGCTTTCCTACGTCAGTCAGCAGGGCGGTACCGCCTGGGACACCTACCTCTCGCAGGTCGACCGCGTGCTGCCGTACCTCGGCGACCTGGCGCGCTGGTCGGAGACGCTCAAGCGCCCGAAGCGCATCCTGATCGTCGACGTGCCGATCGAGCTCGACAACGGCAGCGTGGCCCACTTCGAGGGCTACCGGGTGCAGCACAACCTGTCGCGCGGGCCCGGCAAGGGCGGCGTGCGCTTCCACCCCGACGTCACGCTGGAGGAAGTGATGGCGCTCTCGGCGTGGATGACGGTCAAGTGCGCCGCCGTCAACCTGCCCTACGGCGGCGCCAAGGGCGGCATCCGCGTCGACCCGAAGCTGCTTTCGATCAAGGAACTCGAGCGCATGACGCGCCGCTACACCAGCGAGATCGGCATCGTCATCGGACCGACCCGCGACATCCCGGCGCCCGACGTGAACACCAATGGCCAGATCATGGCCTGGATGATGGACACCTACTCGATGAACACCGGGACGACGGCGACCGGCGTGGTCACCGGCAAGCCGCTGCACCTCGGCGGCTCGCTCGGGCGGGTCAAGGCGACCGGCCGCGGCGTCTTCGTGACCGGCAGGGAAGCGGCGCGGCGCATCGGCCTCAACCTCGACGGGGCGCGCATCGCGGTGCAGGGCATGGGCAACGTCGGCGGCTCGGCGGCCGAACTCTTCGTGCAGGCCGGCGCCAGGCTGGTGGCGGTGCAGGACCACACCGGCACGCTCGTCAATCCGAACGGCTTCGACATGCTGGCCACGATGGACACGTTGAAACGCGACGGCGGCATCGGCGGCTTCGCCGGCGCCGAGCGCATCGACGACGAGTCGTTCTGGGACGTCGATTGCGACATCCTCATCCCCGCCGCGCTCGAATCGCAGATCACCGCCGCGCGCGCCGGCCGCATCAAGGCCCGGCTGATCCTCGAAGGCGCGAACGGCCCGACGCTGCCCGAGGCCGACGACGTGCTCCACGACCGCGGCGTGCTGGTCGTGCCCGACGTCATCTGCAACGCCGGCGGGGTGACGGTGAGCTACTTCGAATGGGTGCAGGATTTCTCCAGCTTCTTCTGGAGCGAAGACGAGATCAACGTCCGGCTCGACAAGATCATGGTCGATGCGCTGAAGAAGATCTGGGACACCGCCGACCGGCACAGGATCAGCCTGCGCACCGCGACTTTCGCGGTGGCCTGCGAACGAATCCTGATCGCCCGCGAGGAGCGCGGCCTCTATCCCTGAACTGTCGTCGCCAGGGCGCGGCCGATTGCACGGACCGGGCCGCACGTTGAACACGGCGTGGCGTGCTGCACGAAACCGGGCCCGCGCCGCAGCGAGTCTGCACCGACAATCTTCTCCAGTGGCGCGAATCAGCGTGGCCACCGCACCCGCCGCTCAGGAATCGCGTCGGGTGGTGTGAGAAGGGCAAACCTGGCGAAAGTCAGGGACGCAAAGCTTCCGGGCTAAGGTGCAGCGAACCGTCGCGGCACGATGCCAGCGGGGCCGCAGGGACCGGTCAGACTCGACCGGCCGCTCGCGCCGGACCTTCTCTTTCATTTCGTCTCCCGACAGTGAAAGCAGACATGCTCTCGACCAAGATCCTCCTTCGGCCCACCACCGGCTTCATTGCCCTCAGCCCGGCTCGCACCGCAACACCGCCCGACACCGCGCCGGAGAATGGCACCGTCTGCTCGCCTGCGATCGCCGCGCCAGCCGAATCCCTCCATTGGTCGACGCACATCACCGAGCGCCCGACCTGGACCTCGAGCGCCGGCTCGCATGCCCGCAAGGTCGAGGTCGTGATCCTCGCCGGCGTCTGCAGCTATTTCGCGTTCGGTCTCGCCGGGGCGCTCGGCCTGTTCTGACGACCGAGACGCCTGCACCCAGGGAGCGCGTCGGGCCGGCGCCCGGCCAGCGAGGCACCGACCTCAGGCCGCCTTCGGCGTCATCACGACCCGCCCGAACGCTTGCCGGCCTTCGATGTAGGCGTGCGCCGCCGCGGCTTCCCTGAGCGAGAAGACACGGGCGATCTGGACCTTCAATTCGCCGCTCGCGGCGCGTGCCAGGCACTCGCCGATCATCGCGAAGCAGCGCGCGTATTCCGACTCCAGCGCCGTCGCGAGCAGCACGCCGTGCAGGCTGTTGTTGCGCGACCAGAGCGAGAACGCGTCGACCGCCGAGCCGCCGCGCGCCGCGATGCCGACGCTCACCAGCCGGCCCCGCCACGCGAGCACCTTGCTGCTCTCGGCGAGCGTCTTGCCGCCGACACTGTCGATGACCAGGTCGACGCCGTCGGGCCCGGCCAGTTTCTGCGCTTCCTTGACGAAATCCTGGGTGTTGTAGTCGATGCCGTGGTTGAGCCCGAACGCCTCCAGGCGCTTCAACTTGTCGGGCGTCGAGGCCGTCGCGATGACGGTCGCCCCGGCGAGCTTGGCCATCTGGATCGCCGCCATGCCGACACCGCCCGAGCCGGCATGAATGAGCACCGTCTGACCGGGCTGCAGGTCACCGGCCGTGAACAGGCACTCGAACGCGGTGCCGAAAGCAATCGGCACGCAGGCAGCGTCCCGGACGCTCAGGCCCTCGGGGATCGGCCAGGCCATCGCGGCCGACACCGCCCGCCGGGTGGCGTGCGAGCCGTCGGCGTGCAGCGTCACGACGCGCTCGCCGATCTGCCGGCCCTGCACTTCGGGTCCGACCTCGCGAACGGTGCCGGCTGCGATGGAGCCGACGACGTGCGGAACCGATTTGAACGGCTCCAGGGCGCGCGCCAGCAGGTCGCCGCCCTCGATGCTGATGGCCTCGACGTCGATCACGAGGCCGTCCTCGGCACACTCCGGATCGGGCAGCTCCCGGAAGTCCAGCACTTCGGGGCCACCGTTCATCTCGATCGCCGCTGCCCACATGCCGTGCCTTCCGGTGCCGCGCTGCACCGACTATAGGAGCTTCGAGCGGTTCCTCAGGCCACCAGGGCACCGCCGGCCACCGGGTCGCGTTCGAGGCCGGGGGCCGGCGTCGCAGCCCGCAGCGGGGCCCCGCCGATCACCAGGTGGATCGGCTCCGGCCGGTGCAGCAGATAGCCCTGCGCATAGTCGACGCCGATCGCCTGGAGCCGCTCGAGCACCTGCGGCCGGTCGACGAATTCGGCCACGGTCTTCAGGCCCATCACCCGGGCGACGTCGACGAAGCAGCGCACGGCCGCATCGTCGAGCGGATCGTCGATCACGTTCTGGATGAACTGCCCGTCGATCTTCAGCAGGTCGACCTTGAGCGTCTTGAGGTAGCCGAACGACGACGCGCCGGCGCCGAAATCGTCGAGCGCGATGCGCACGCCGAGGTGGCGCGCCTGCTCGATGAAGAGCGCCGCGTCCGCGAGGTTGGTGACAGCCGCGGTCTCGGTGACCTCCAGGCAAAGGCGCTCGCAGATCGGCGCGCCCGCGGCGGTCAGGATTTCGAGCGCCTGGCGGTGGAAGGCCCGGTCGCCGATCGACTTGCCGGAGAGGTTGACGCACAGCATGTCGATGCGCGCCAAGTCGGGCAGGGCCAGCAAGGCGTCGATCGACGCGCGCATCACCCAGTGGTCGAGGCGCGAGGAGAGGTGGAACCGCTCCGCGGCCGGCAGGAACGCCCCCGGCGCGATCAGGCTGCCGTCGGTGTCGAGCAACCGCAGCAGCACTTCGGCATGCAGGCCGCGCGGCTCGCTGCCGATCGGCTCGATGCGCTGGGCGAAGAGCACGAAACGGCCCTCGTCGAGGCCTTGCTCGAGACGGGTCGCCCACTTCGTCTCGCCTTGCCGCGCCCGCATCGCCAGATCGGTGTCGAACCAGACGTGGACACGGTTGCGCCCGGCTTCCTTGGCGGCATAGCAGGACGTGTCGGCCGCCTGCATGAGGCCGGCGATCGCCGGCCAGCGGGCGTCCAGCGGCACGAGGCCGATGCTCGTGCCGATGCGAAACCGCCGGGTGTCGTGCACGAAGCGGAAATCGTTCATCCGGTCGCAAATCTTCTGCGCAATGCGTTCGGCCTGCTCGGAGGGGCAGTGCTCGAGGATCACCGCGAATTCGTCGCCGCCCAGCCTGGCGACCGTGTCGCGCGAGCGCACCGCCTCGCCCAGGAGTTTGCTCATCTGCTGCAGGAGCTGGTCGCCGACCGAATGCCCGCAGGTGTCGTTGACGATCTTGAACTGGTCCAGATCGATGTAGAGCAGCGCATGCTGACTCTGGTCCGAATGCGCCTTCTGCAACAGTCGGTTCAGACGGGCCTCGAACTCCGCGCGGTTGACCAGCCCCGTCAACGCGTCGTGCATCGCGCGGTAGCTCATCTCGCCGGCCAGACGCCGGGTCTCGGTCACATCGTGGAAGACGAGCACCGCACCGAAGACTTCGCCGTGATCGTTGCGGATCGGCGCGGCGGAGTTTTCGATGCCGTACTCCCGGCCGTCGCGGGACAGGAGCAGGGTGAGGAGGGCCAGACCGCTGTTCGTGCCGTGTCGCAGGCAAAGATCGACCGGGTTCTCGGCGGCGAGCCGCGTTTCTTCGTGGACGATGTGAAACACCTGAGCCAGCGGCCGCCCCTGGGCCTGCGGCGTGATCCAGCCGGTCATGCGTTCGGCGATCGGGTTGAGCCAGGTGACCTTGCCCTCGGCATCGGTCGTGATCACCGCGTCGCCGATCGATTGCAGGGTGACGCGCAGCATCTCGTGCTGCTCGGCGAGCTCCGCGCTGAGGCGGCGCAGCGGCGTCACGTCCCAACAGGCGCCGACCAGCCGCGTCGCCCGGCCCTGCGGGTCGCGGGTCGCCCGCGCGGAGGAGCGCAGGTGGCGGATGCTGCCGTCCGCCCACACGACCCGGAACTCGACATCGAGCTTGCTTTCGCCCTTCATCGACGACGTCGCGTCGGCCATCAGCTGCACCACGTCGTCGGGGTGAACGTGGCTCTGCCACTCTTCGTAGGTCAGCGCGGCGGAAGAACCGGGAACGCCATAGGCCGCGCAGGTGAGTGCATCGAGGAGGATCCGGCCCTTGGCGAAGTCGAACTCCCAGATGCCGATGCTGCCGCTCTCCGTCGCCAGCGCCAGCCGCTCCTTGGCCTGCTCGGCCGCATGCCGCTGCGCGACGAGCGCACTGATGTCCTGCAGCGAGCCGACCAGCCGCACCTGGCGGCCGCCCTCGAACTCGACTTCGGCGACGCTGCGAATCCAGAGCCTGCGGCCGATGGCGGAGAACATCTCGATCTCGATGTCCCAGCCGATATCCTGCGTGCGGGCGCGCTCCAGGGCCGCCTTGAGGACCCGGCGGCTCGCCTTGGGATAGAGCGCGGCCCGCTTCGGGATGCTCAACACTGCACCCGGCTCGATGTCGAGCATCCGGTACAGCTCATCCGACCAGAACACGGAATCGGTGAGCGTGCAGTATTCCCAGCCGCCGATGCCGGCCACCTTGCCGGTCCGCTTCAGGAAGGATTCGCTCTTGCGCAGGCACTCTTCCTGGCGCTTTCGTTGGGTCAGGTCCAGGTGCGTGCCGAAGAGCCATTCGGGCTCGCCCTCCGGTGTCCGGCTCAAGAGGCGTCCGCGCGACAGCACCCAGACCCAGTGCCCGTCGCGGTGCCGCATGCGGGCTTCGATCTCGTACACCGGCGTGGCGCCCGAGAAGTAGGCCTCCAGCGCGGCACCCACGCGCACCAGATCGTCGGGGTGGCAGTGGGCCTCCCATGTCCGGATCGACTGCGGGCCGAGCTCCTCGAGCGTGTAGCCAATGATCGCGGCCCAGCGCTCGTTGTAGCGGGCTTCACCGGTCGCGCGGTTCCATTCCCAGGTGCCGGCGAGCGTCGCCTCGATGAGCGACGCGAGTCGATGCCGTTCCTCGTCCAGCGACCGCTCCGCGGCGATCCGTTCGGTGACGTCGTCGATGACGGCGATGCCGCGTAACGGGCGGCCCTGCGGATCGCGCTCGAGCACTGCCGAGAGCAGCCCTTCGATCAGTTCACCGGACCGGGTCATCATCTGCACCGGAAGATCTTCAACCTGACCCTCGGCGAAGAGCTTGGTGATGCGCGGCGACAGGCCCATGATCTGCGGCGCGGTCGTTGGCAGATCGGGCGCGGCCGGCAGCGCGAATTCGCTGGCCGGCCGACCGACCACTTCGTCGCGCGAATAGCCCATCCGGGCCAGCCAGCGGTCGCTGACCGTCATGATCCGGCCTTCGGCATCGATCGAGTGAGACATCGCCGGGATCGATTCGTGCAGCCAGCGCATCTGCTGCTCGCTCGCGGCCAGACGCGCTGTCGTGGCCAGGCGCTCGGTCGCGTCCTCGACCGCGCCGACATACCCGCTCACCTGTTGGTGCGTATCGAAGATCGGGCGCTTGGAGACCTCGACCGTGCGCACGGTGCCGTCGGATCTCAGTACCCGATGGACGAACCGCTGATCGAGACGCGGATTCGCTGCCAGGCTTTGGGCTTGCATCGCGGCGACATCGTCCGGATGGACTGACGATAACCAACCCAGGCCCAGACATTGATCGAATTCGAGGCCGAGAATTTCCTGCAGCTGCGGGTTGACATAGACCGATTGCGCGTCGGTGTCGTTCAGGAAAATCCCGATCGGCGACGTGTTCAGGAGCACCTTCAACGTGTCTTCGCTACGTTGCAGCGCGTCGACGGCCTGCTCGAAACGCTTGACGGTACAGCGCGATTCGAGCGCCTTGGCGGCGGCCGTCGCGAGCAACAGCAGCAAATCACGCTGGCCCGCGTCGAGCTGCCGCGGGCGGCGATCGAGGACGCACAGCGAACCGACCTTGGCGCCGTCGGACAGGCGCAGCGGCGCGCCGGCGTAGAAGCGTACCCCGAGTTCGCCGGTGACGAACGGATGGTCGGCGAAGCGCGGGTCGCACGTCATGTCCGGCACTTCGTGAAGGCCGTCCTGGAAAATGGTGTGCTCGCAGAACGCCAGCGACCGCGGTGTTTCGGTGAGGTTCTCGACGCCGGTGGCGGCCTTGAACCACTGACGCTCCGCGTCGATGAGCGTGATGAGCGAAACCGGCGCGCCGCACACGGCCGCGGCGGCTCGAACGAAGGCGTCGAACTCCGGGTCCGGCGGTGAATCGAGGATGTCCAGGGCGTGCAGGGAACGAAGCCGGGCAAGCTCGTCCACAGGCGAGGGCACTGCAGACATAAGGGGTCTCAAGGTGGCTGTTCCGGGTTTTCGGCAGCGGGGGCGGGGCGCTGAAGCGGCTTCCAGCCGGCGACACCGGACATGAGCTCCCTTTCTCATGTGGGAAAAACGCCCCAGCCGGGAGGCGTCGGTGCCGGTCCGCGTTGCAGCTGGTACGCGCCGAGCACACCGACGAACACGGCAAATCCCAGCCAGTGATTGAGCCGGAACGCCCGGAAGCACCCCTCGCGCTCGCGTCGGCGAATCAGCGTGAAGTGCCAGGCGGCGATCGCCGCGGCGGCGAGCAGGCCCGCGAAGTAGGGTGCGCCCAGCCCGACATCGGCGCCGGCGGCGGCCCAGATCGCCAGATAAGCCGCGTAGAAGCCCATCACGGCAACGACGTCGAAGCGGCCCAGCGTGATCGCCGAGGTCTTGATGCCGATCTTCAGGTCGTCGTCGCGGTCGACCATCGCGTATTCGGTGTCGTACGCCAGCACCCAGAAGAGATTGCCCACGAGCAGCACCCAGCCGAGCGCCGGAACACGGCCCTGTACCGCCGCGAAGGCCATCGGGATGCCGAAGCTGAAGGCGATGCCGAGGACCGCCTGCGGCATCGAGAAGAACCGTTTGACGAACGGGTAGGCGATGCTGACGGCAAGCGCCGCGAAGCTC